>CATFLP010000001.1 GCA_949514915.1 Methanobacteriota archaeon
GCACAAAAACCAAGATTAATTTTAGCTGATGAATTTCTCAGTGAATTAGACGAGAAAACAAAGGAAAAAGTTCAATCTGAAGTGTTGAATTATATTACTAATAATAATTCTTCAATAATTGTAGTTGAACATGATTTAATTAGAGCTAAGGAAATGAGTGATCGTTTATTTATAATTTCAGATGGTAAATTAAAAGAACATTTAACAGAAGAAAAACCATTTAGTGCGGCAGCTAATAAGGAGGAGGAATAATGAGTTTACTTGAAAATTATTATTTTAGAAAAAGTAGAAACATTTCATTATTTTTACTCTTAATTATATTCACATGGGTTGTTTTTAGTAATTTAGTAGATGGTGATTGGGGTTCATTAGAAAATAGTATAGATAATCTTTCAATATTTTTCTATGAATCATTATGGCCTCCAGATTGGAGAGTAATAAAACCCCAAGCATATCCAGTTTGTACAGAATATCCCCCTTTCGAGTTTAAGTGTTCAACAGCTTGGATTGGAATGACTGAAACTTTGAAGATTGCCTTTGTTGCAACAATTTTTGGAATGATACTATCATTACCCCTTTCTTTATTGGCGGCTAGAAATTTAAATCCTCTATGGGTTTCATATCCAGCAAGAATAATTTTGGCAGCTTTTAGAAGTTTACCAAGTATTATTTGGGCTATTTTATTTGTTATTTTAATTGGTTTTGGGCCAGTTTCGGGCGCTTTGGCTATGACATTTTATACAATTGGTTATTTAGGAAAATTACAGTATGAATCAATTGAAGGGATTTCTAGAGATCCTTTAGATGCTGCAGATGCCATGGGATTAAATAAGATGGAAAAATCAATTGGAGTTGTAATTCCAGAATCAGCAAACAATTTAATTTCTCAATTAATTTTTATGTTTGAGTATAATGTTAGACACGGTACTGTAATTGGTATTGTTGGAGCAGGTGGAATTGGTTATTACATTAATTTATATTTGAAATTTTTACAATATGATAAAGTAATTGCCTATCTCATAATTATATTCATTACAGTAGTAATTATTGATTTAATATCTATCTATGCAAGATCATTTTTCACCGAAAAAGAAAATCTAAAACGGCCAACTTGGAGAACCTGGGAAGAAATATTCATTCCAGAATTTTTACGTTTAAAATATAAGAAAGAATAATGTGTATATTGTTATAAATCAATCATCTAAAATAATCCTTTCATTATACAATGAGAAGTGCCAAAGATCAGCAAGTCGTACTAAATTATATGCAGAACGTTCAACACGATTTACTACATTTATGATTTCTAATCTAGCGGCTTTACCTCCATACAGAGAACTTTTAATTGTTGTAAGTGCCTCAATTGCTTGCCCATGAGAAATTTGAATGGATGCCCAACAATCAACAATCTTCACTTGAGGTATATCTTTAATTTCAGTTAAACATAGAGATAGAATATCAATCATATCTGCCAAATTCTTCCACATAGACAGTACAGGTTCAACCAATTCCCCGGGTAAAGCAGGTATATCTTTTCCAAGAGTATCTAAAGATCGGTCTGAACGAGCAATATCTCTTGCATGTCTTACAATTCGTTCAACTGTATCCACAGTTTTTAGGTAGGTAGTTATAATTCTCAGATCTTCCATTAAGGGCTGATTAATAGCTAGAATCAATAATAAATTATTTGACAAATCCCAATTGGTAACTCTGGCTTGTTTTCTAACCGATTTCACATCATCATATATCTCGGAATCTAATTTTGTAAATGCCTCAATTGCTTCTGCATATACATCTTTTGCTTCACTAAAGTACCCTTTCAAATCCAATCGGATTTGCTTCATTCTTTCATCTAAACCCGTTCTTATTGGCATAAAATCACCTCAACCAAACCTACCTGTGATGTATCTTTCTGTTAATTCTTCTTTAGGATTCGAAAATATTTCATCAGTTTTACCAAACTCTACTAGCCTTCCAAGATACATGAAACCAGTATAATCAGAAACTCTTGCCGCTTGTGACATTGAATGGGTTACTATTACCACAGTAAACTCCTTTTTTAATTCCAAAATTAACTCTTCAATTGCTGCTGTAGCTATTGGATCTAAAGCACTACAAGGCTCATCCATTAGAATAATATCTGGTTCGATAGCAATCGATCTTGCGATACACAATCTTTGTTGTTGTCCACCCGATAAACTTGTACCAAGTTCATGTAACCTATCTTTAACCTCATCCCATAAAGCACTTCTTTTAAGAGATCTTTCAACAATTTCATCTAGCTCTTCATTTGTGGGTTTGTAATGTAATCTGACTCCATAAGCGACATTATCATATATCGATTTTGGAAAAGGATTAGGCCGCTGAAAAACCATACCAATTCTTTTTCTGACTTCCACAAGATCTGTGTTTGGA
>CATFLP010000002.1 GCA_949514915.1 Methanobacteriota archaeon
GAATCATTCTCTAAATCTTCTTTTATTCCTATCAATGTACCTGGGGCAGCACCGCAAGCAATACAAGATCCATTTAATGTTAATATTAAATTTAAATTATCATTTACAATTTCTGAACTTTTGAGAATTATTCCACCTCCATGTCCATCGAGTGCTGCACGAACGGGGCCAAGACGTTCAAGTAATGCAGGAATCAAGTCTTCATGATTTTCATTTTTTTTAATTAGTTGAATTAAAGATAATGATTTTAACCGAATTCTTTCTTTCATTGGAATTGTTGAATTTATGCGATTTTCAGATTCATTATTTATCGATTTTAAGGATTCAGTACGATACATTTCAACTAAATCGTCGTCCTCCATGTAACTTGGAGACGTTTTGGGTTTTTGGTTTTGTTTCTTAAATAGGAACTACGAGATATATTAATAATAAAATTTTAGGGATTCCTAAACTTTTTAAAAAAAAACATCGTTTGATAAAGGATGGTTTACCACGCATGTTTATCCGAGCCTAACCCGATAGCGTCTAACAACCAAACAGAGGCATACGACTCAGGAGAGTGAACTAGATGAGCGCAAAAAAAGCGAGTTTACTAGAAATTTCTAATTTACATGTTTCTGTTGAAGGGACTCCAATAATACATGGTTTAGATTTAGTAATTCAACTGGGCGAAATACATGCAATAATGGGTAGAAATGGTTCAGGGAAATCAACATTAGCAAATGTGTTAATGGGACACCCAGCATATGAAGTTACAGATGGAAAAATTTCCTTTTTAGGTCAGGACTTATTTGAGTTATCAGTAGATGAAAGAGCTAAGGCAGGGATGTTCCTTTCTTTCCAATATCCAATGACAATTCCTGGTGTACAAGTAGGTAATTTTTTGAGAAAATCAGTATCTGCAGTTAACGAAAGTAAACTTTCAGCCAAAGAATTCCGAATATTGCTCAAAGAAAAAATGAACGACTTGCAAATAGATAGATCATTTCTGTCAAGATATGTAAATGATGGTTTTTCTGGTGGAGAGAAAAAACGTATGGAAATATTACAATTATTATTATTAAATCCAAAACTCGCTATATTAGATGAAACGGATTCAGGTTTAGATATTGATGCTTTGAGATTAGTTTCGGAAGGGATTAATGTTGCTGCTAAAGATTCTGGTTGTTTACTAATAACTCATTATCAAAGATTACTTGATTTAGTTAAACCTGATTTTGTACATGTGATGATTGATGGAAAAATAGTCAAAACTGGCAATTCTGAATTAGCTTTAGAAGTTGAGGATAAGGGATATGATTGGTTGGAGGCATAATTATGAAGGAAGAAATTAAGCCAGAAGAGATAGTTTCAGATTATAAATATGGATTTAGTGATTCAGAACATGCTGTAACAAAATTCGATAAAGGATTAAGTGAACAGGTTGTCAGAGATATCAGTAAATTAAAAAATGAACCAGAATGGATGACTGAATTAAGAGTAAAAGCGTACAATCATTTCATGGAAAGACCAATGCCTAATTGGGGAAATAATGAAATGTTAAATGGAATTGATTTCGATTCAATAATTTATTTTTTAAAATCTAGTGGTAAAACAGAAAAAGATTGGGATGACGTACCCGAGGAAATCAAAAACACATTTGATAGATTGGGTATTCCAGAAGCAGAACAAAAGTGGCTTGGAGGAGTCACAGCACAATATGAATCAGAAGCCGTTTATCATTCAATTAGAGAAGATTTAGAATCTCAAGGTGTAATATTTTTAGATATGGATACTGGTTTAAAAGAACATGAAGAACTTGTGAAAAAATATTTTTGTTCAGTTGTACCATATTCGGATAACAAGTTTTCTGCCCTAAATACAGCAGTATGGTCTGGGGGTTCATTTATTTATGTCCCAAAAGGAGTTCACGTAGAAATGCCAGTACAAGCTTATTTCCGAATTAATGCGAAAAATATGGGTCAATTTGAAAGGACCCTAATTATTGCAGATGAAGACTCCTCTATCAATTATGTTGAAGGGTGTACTGCACCTACTTATTCAACAGAATCTTTACATTCAGCAGTTGTAGAATTAATTGCACATAAAAGTGCAAAAATCCGTTATTCAACAGTTCAGAATTGGTCAAATAATGTTTATAATTTAGTTACAAAAAGAGGACTTGCACATGAGGATTCAACAATTGAATGGATTGATGGAAATATTGGTTCTAAATTGACAATGAAATATCCTGCTGTAATTTTGAAGGGTAAAGGTTCACACGCAGAAATAATTTCTGTAGCATATGCAAGTGAAGGTATGCATCAAGATGCAGGCTCTAAAATTCATCACTTGGCAAGTAATACCACTAGCAATATTTTGTCTAAATCGATTTCAAAAAATGGAGGAAGATCATCTTATCGTGGTTTGGTTCAAGTTTCTAAAAAAGCAGAAAATTGCAAATCAAATGTTGTTTGCGATGCATTGTTATTAGATGAGGAAAGCCAATCTGATACTTATCCTACTATGGAAGTCTCAAATTCTAGTTTTGACATTCAACATGAGGCGAGCGTTGCTAAAGTATCTGAAGAGCAATTATTCTATTTGATGAGTAGAGGTCATACAGAACAAGAAGCAATGTCTATGGTTGTTAATGGATTTTTTGAGCCATTTACTAGAGAATTACCAATGGAGTATGCAGTTGAATTAAACAGACTCTTAGAAATTGAAATGGAAGGTTCCATTGGTTGAGGTGTTTTTTTTGGATGTTGTAGCACAATACCTTGAATCAAGTGAGCCCTCTAATTCAGAACATCTTTGGAGATACACTCCTTGGAAAAGAGTTCATCCCTTAGGGTCGTTTTCTAATATCCCTGATTCTGTAATCTCCCCAAAAGCTAAATTATCTTATCTTGATGGTACAGAAGTGAAAAATGTCTGTTTGGAAAAATCTGAATTAAATATTAGTACGAATAAAAATGATCCTGAGATTTCCGCCTCATTTATTAGAGCCTTATGTGGCGGAGTTTGTCATAAACTTGTGATACCTAAAAATACAATTATTGAACAACCATTATTTCTTGATTTGAATGTTTCAGGTTATGTTTCTGCATTTCATTTAATTATTGAAAACATGTCAAATAGTAAGTTTGAATTAATAACTTCTATTCATGGAGATGCTGAATGGTTTGGTTTGTTGAGAGAAGGAAAAATAGATACAAGCTCAAATTTTTCAGATTTACTTGTAAATCAAATGAGTGTTAGCTCTACATTATTACGTGCTGAGAATTTCATATTACAAAATAATGCAGAAATGAATTCTGCAACATTATCTCTGGGAGGTTCAAATTGCAAATCTGATTTACGAGCATTAATACAAGGAAAAGGTGTAAATTATAATCAAAGAATTGCAATGCATGGGATAGAAAAAAGAAATGATGATATTCACTTGAGAATCGTACATGAGGCTTCAAATAGTAATAGCAGAGTAATTGCTCATACAATATGTGATGATTCAAGTAAGAATACTACTACTGGAAAATTGATAATTAATGAAGGTGCTCAAAATACTGATGCTGGTCAGAAATTTCTCAATCTCTTGTTATCTGATTCTGCAAAGGCAAATTCTATTCCTGAATTAGAGGTTTTAGCTAATGAGGTATTAGCATCTCATGGTGCATCTAGTGCACCAATTGATGAGAACCAATTATTTTATTTGAGAAGTAGAGGACTAAGTTTAGAGGAATCAAAGGCAATAATCGTTGAAGGTTTTTTGATGTCTACATTCTTAGATTTCCCTAGTCAAAAATTGATTGAATGGGCACAAACAAGGCTTTTAGTTCATTTAGATTGTAGGTTGGTAGTATAATGAGTTTAAATTCAAATATGGAGGAGGTAAGATTACAATTTCCAATTTTAGAAAGAGTATTACCAAGTGGTAAGAAACTAATTTACCTTGACAATGCAGCTACATCGCAAAAACCAGAAGCAGTAATAAATGCAATGAATGATTATTATACAAATTATAATTCTAATGTTCATAGAGCAGTACATACTTTGTCTGGTGAGGCAACAGAAGCTTTTGAATTAGCTAGAAAATCTGTAGCAAATTGGTTTGGTTTACCTTCAGGCGGAATGGTGCTTTTTACTAGTGGTACAACAGACGCTTTGAATTTATGTGCTTTAGGATGGGCTAAAGTCAATCTAAGTTCTGGCGATTCTATATTATTAACAGAAATGGAACATCATTCAAATATAGTTCCATGGCAAATGCTTGCTAAGGAGAAAAATTTAGAATTACGTTGGGTAAATGTGGATTCTGAAACATTCCAGTTAGATTTAGATGATTATAAATCAAAAATTAATGGTGTAAAATTAGCTTGTATCATACATACCTCAAATGTATTGGGGACAAGAAACCCAGTAGAAGAATTGGTTAAAATAGCACATGATTCAGGTTCTAAAATAATCTTAGATTGTGCACAAGCAGCAGCGCATGAAAAATTAGATATGAAGGAAATAAATGCTGATTTTTTAGCAGTTACGAGTCATAAAATGTGTGGTCCAACAGGGATTGGTGCATTATTAATCTCGCCAGGAATTTTCGAAGAAATGGAACCCGTAATCGGAGGAGGAGATATGATTACTGAAGTTTTCAAA
>CATFLP010000003.1 GCA_949514915.1 Methanobacteriota archaeon
ATAAGACATTAACTAAAGATAGTCAAATTCAGATTATTTCGCTATTGCGTACACTTCCTCATGGCGTATTGAAATATTCCCATGATGTAGAGGATTTAGTGGAAACATCTAACAACTTAGCTTCTGTAAAGATGGGAGGCGCAAATATTACCGTACATTGCTCAACTAGATCCTCTATTGCTGAAGCTTTGGAAGCACAAAGGGAACGAATTAAAATCATGGGAACTTCATACGGAGCTGTTGTTGAACAAGACGAGCCATATCCTGGATGGGCTCCAAATTTAAATTCACCGATATTAGAGACTACTACAAAGATTTACACTGAAATTCTCGGTAAAGAGCCTCATATATGTGCTATTCACGCAGGATTAGAATGTGGAGTTATAGGTGAAAAAGTGGAGGGAATGGATATGGTATCTTTTGGACCTACGATTAAAGGCCCTCATTCACCTGATGAAAGAGTAGAAATTGAATCAGTCGATAAATTTTGGGATTTGTTACTAAAAATCCTGAAAAACCTTGCAGCAAAGTGAAACATTGATAGAAAGACTTCAGAAAAGATTAGCAGGAGAATTACCTGGAATTAAGTCATGGGAAAGAATGGCTGTAAAGTCCCAAAAAGGACAAAGTATTGAAAGTGAAAGCCTCCAGAAATACAGTGACTGGTTAACTAAAGAAAAATTGTCTGTAATGAAAAAGGCAGCTGTATTAATTGGATTATTCCAAAAGGATGGTGAATGGTATTTTCCATTAATAAAGAGGCCAATGCATGAAAAAAACCATCCAGGTCAAATTGCCCTTCCAGGAGGTGCAATGGAACAAGATGAAACCCTTGAAACTACAGCTATAAGAGAAGCATTTGAAGAAGTTGGAATAACGCCTAATGATGTTGAAATAATAGGTGAAATGACGCCTTTACCTGTTCCAGTTTCAAATTATGTAATATCTCCATTTGTAGGAATAATAAATAAAGAACCTAAATGGAAAATTAATAAGGATGAAGTTGAAGAACTTATAATACTGAAATTAGACGATCTAATTAGTGCAGATAATGGCTATTCAGAAGATTGGAATCTAAGAGGTAACCAAGTTAAGGTACCAATTTTCAAATTAATGGATAAAACAATATGGGGAGCTACAGCCACTGTATTGTGCGAATTGATTGACCTAATCAAAGAATGAATTAATTGGTTCTACAAGATAAGTTGAGAACAAATCTCCAAAAAATGCAGTAGCAAAGAAGGCTAATGTTAATGGAATTATATATGGTATCTTGAATGATATCCAAGGTTCAGTAATCCCTTTTTCCTCTAATTTATTCCATTGTGATTCTGAATCTACTTTCTGCTTAACAAAAGTAACTAAAATTGGTTTCTCCCCAACAATTTGTTGCATTGGCCAGACGAAACTTTCACGTGCTTTGTCCAAAGGCATTTTAGTCCCAAAAAAAATCTGGAAATAGGGTTTTTCAATATTACCTTTAATTAAATTATAAATGGCCAAAGCAAGCGGAATGGCCAAATAAAGTAAAAGTGAATTCATAAAAACAACAAAAGGATAAGGAAAACCACGGGTATCGAAAGCCATCATTGGATTATCACGTATTGAGAAAGTAAAAGGAACAACTAAGCCTATAGTCATTATTGCTTTTACATCAGCACCTCCTATTGTAGGTCCAAAATAGAACCAAACATACATCAATATCATTAAAACAGAGATTGCTAAAACATCGAGTAATTTGTAGTTGTCATAAGAGACTTCTTCGGAATCAACCTTAATGAAAAAATATATTGCTGAAACTATTGCTAAAATTTGTGTAGCCTGCCAAACCATAACTTGATTGGCATCAAGAACATACTCATCAACGAATGCATTATAGAACAAGACAATTGTTGCAAAAATAAGAGCCCAAATATGATAATCCCATTCTTCAGCAGACATTTCATAAATTAATAGTAAAGAAGCCAAACTCCCTGAAACAAGCCAAACTTGATTCGGGACACGACGAGTCATTAAATCTGTCCAGGACCCATAACAAAGCATTGAAGCTCCAAGAAAAAAACGAATCCAATCAAGTAATTCCATATTTGTCCAATAATAAGGGCTATTAATTTGTCTTCTTTCATAAAATCATTTTGAAAAAGTTAATTATAGATGCATGTTCACCTAAAACAGTGGATATAACAGAACAATTCCTGCCAAGTGAGAAATTTCTCAAAAAATATGACGATGTTACGGTCGATAGGAAATCCGGATTCTCTATTGTTGTAACCAATTTACGTATATTCATAGCAAACCAGTCTGAATTATGGGACATACAGACTGACAAAATAGACTATCTGGGAAGGACATTCATTCCTAGGTTTTCGTGGTGGTGGCAGCTTCTTTTCATACCTTTAGCAATGATTAGCGTTTCTAATCCTCTGTTTTTTGGGTTATTTCTACTTTTATCTGTTGCTAGACAATTTGTTAGAATTGAAGCTTTGATTATTGGAATTTATTCAAAGGAATGGAAGATAAGCAAAGATAATACGACACTTGATCAAATAGTCGAAAATATACGTGCAAATTCAATTGTGGGATTAAAGAGAAGTGATGGTAAACAAATCTTAGATGCAGATTCAGTTGATGAGGAAATTACAGGATTGGAATTAGATTTAGTTGGTGAAAATGAATCTAGAGTATTAAAAATGGCATGGACTTTTGCAATTTTATCATTCTTTTCATATTACATGGGTTCTTTTCGTATAGGTACTGGATTTTGGACGTTTCTTTTTGCTGCCACATCTTTCGGATTTTTCGTATTACATCGTGATAAAAGAAAAACCAACGAATTCAGAAATGTTAAAGCAAAAAATGGATGGACTTTGCAAGCCTGGATAGCTATTCTTAATTTCATGAAAATCCAATTCATAGAGGCTAAATGGTCTTTCAAAGTATTTGACACTGTAATTGATGTAAAAAAATTAGGTTATCAATTATGTTGTGTCTGCCTTTTCTTAGGATTATTATTTACACATACTCAGGCCAGTATGATTCCATTGCTTCAAAGCATCTGTATTGGTATTCCTCTTTATCTTACTGGAAAAGTCTTAGCAGGAATTCCAAGAGAAAAATGGCGAATGGCCCTACGAACAACAGGGGCTGCATTCATTGCATTAATTATTGTATGGCCTTGTTTAGCACTAATACCATTGTACGAAACCTCATCAGTTATGATTCCAAAAGAACACATCCAGGGCGATTCTGGTAATGGCTGGAAAAGTGTAATGAATGAATATGATGAATATGGATTAGGATTAGCCTCAAGCTCCTTTGTTCTTTATGCAGATGATGGCATGGATGAAGAGGAAAATCAGGATGGCTATCCTGCATTATTGTTTGTGGTAGCAATAAAAGTTCCATTTAATCTTGAAGAAGAAAATATGTTAAGTGTACTGGACGAACAATTTAAAGAAATGGCAATAGATCAAGAAATTGATTTAGATACTCAAATAGAACAAGGAAGTCGGGTGACGACTCAGGGTTATAGTACACAATACTCAATTTATAATGGAACTGCAAAAACGGAAGAATTTGGATTCGGGGA
>CATFLP010000004.1 GCA_949514915.1 Methanobacteriota archaeon
GGCCAGTTCATTGCCATTTGATTTGAAGCAGTTCCAATTCCAGTCCAAACCTCTACTCCATCATTTGTACCGATATACCAATGTTGTAGTGCGGGAGCCCAATCAACAGCATTAGGTTCTGAATCATATGTGAGGGACTTCCAGCCATTTTCATTATCCCAACTCATTAAGTTTTTATCACCAGATTTAGAAAAAATAGCCAGAGCTTTAGTTCCGTCATCATTCCAATCAATATCAATCAAGGTTCCTTGTTCTTGAACGTCAGATTGAACCCAACCAGGAAGTACGTTTGCATGTTCAAAAAAGAACGCACCAGCAATTACAATCATAAAAAAAACACCAATTGATAACCATTGCATATCACTTTCTTCTCTAAGCCAATATCTTATTTTATCAAAAAATGATTTTTCTTCACCCGGTCCATCGTACATCGTCGTCAATCCCCGAGGATGGGTGCACTTGAAGTATCTTGCCGAAACTAAGATGTGATTTCAAATCCAATTAGCGTTATATACGGCTCGCTAGTCGGCTTGTTCCGAGTTGGTTAGATATGGCACGTAAACCGGCAAAAATGTATCGTAGAATCTCTGGTCCAGCATATACTAGAAGACAGTATATGGGAGGGGTGCCAAATAATCGTATTTTGCAATATCATACTGGGAATAGAAGACTTGCAGAATTAGGTGGTTTTGAATTAGAATTACATCTGACAGCAAAAGAATCATGTCAAATAAGACATACTGCATTAGAAGCAGCTAGGGTAATTGCAAACGCAACAATTAGAAATGCAGCAGGTGTGGATGGTTACTCACTAAAAATACACACTTATCCTCATCATGTGTTACGTGAAAATAAACAGGCTACTGGAGCAGGTGCAGACCGTGTTTCAATGGGTATGAGGCAATCTTTTGGGAAAAATGTAGGTACTGCTGCAAGAGTTAAGAGAGGACAAGTAGTTGTGTCTATAAAATGTACACCAAAGGACTTTTTAGAAGCAAAAAATGCATTAAGAAAAGCTAGTATGAAATTCCCTACACCTTGTAAAATTGCATTAATTAGTGGTCACGAACATGTCAAGGGATTGGCTTAATTATTGCTTTTTAATTACTCAATTCGGAGAGTGATTTAATGGACATAGAATCTTTGTTAAAAAAAAGCCTTGAAGATTCTCCTATAGTTTGGAAAGGAGAATATGCTTATTTTGTTAATCCTTTGTCAGATGGAGTTCCTAGGATTTCTCCTGATCTTATGGATGCAGTTGTAGATTCAATAATAAAACTCGTTAATTGGGATAATGTAGATATTATTCTTGGAATAGAAGCCATGGGGCTTCCTATGGCAACATTACTTTCTTCAAGGACTAAGAAACCAATGGTTGTAGCAAGAAAAAGAAGTTATGGATTAAAAGGAGAAGTTTGTGTAAATCAAAGTACAGGTTATTCTAAAGGAGAGATATATATTAACGATTTAAAACCTGGAGAAAGAGTTTTGATCTTAGATGATGTATTGTCTACAGGAGGTACAATTTTTTCAATAATCGAAGGAGTCGAGAAAAGTAGTGCAATAATTGAAGGAATAATTGTAATTTTTGAAAAGGGGAATGGTTTACAAAAATTAATAGATAAAACCGATTTAAATGTCAAATCTTTAATAAGAGTTGATATGGATGGAGATAAAGTAGTATTTCAATAGGTGATTTTTTGGATTTAGAAAAGCATGATTTTGAAATTGACGATCTTGTTGAATTAATCAAATCTAATGACAATAGATTGGTTGCTCTTCAAGTCCCTGAAGGTTTGAAAATGCAAGCATTAGAATTAATGGATAGGTTAGAAAATGAATCATCAGCACAAATTATTTTAGCTGCGGATCCATGTTATGGTGCATGTGATTTAGTACATAGCAAAATGAAGATGATGGGAGTAGAATTAGTTGCTCATATGGGTCATTCACAAATGAATATCGATTCTGGAATGCCAACACATTTCATTCCTGTAACTTATGATTCAGAACCAGAATTAGAGCCTGTTTTAGAATGGTTATTTAAACATAGGGAATCAGCTAAAAAGAAGTTACGTAGGCCAAGTAATGAAAAACTTACAGAGGAAGAGAAACAAGAAATATTTTTGGATGTCGTAGGTAGAGAAACACCTTTAGATGATTATAAATTAGGATTAGTAGGTAGTATTCAACATTTGCATTTATTAGAAGAATATAAACAAAAATTAGAAAATTTGGGATTTGACGTAGTTATCCCTGTTGGGGGTGCTAGACTTTCATTCCCAGGTCAAGTACTTGGATGTAATTATTCAGGAGATAGTTCAGAAATAGGTCATTATTTATTCTTGGGCTCTGGAGACTTCCATCCAATAGGTTTAGTTTTACATACTGGAAAACCCTTAGCAATGCTGGATCCATATACTGGAGAGGCATCTGAAATGTCTGTAGAATCTATAGAAAGGATATTAAGGCAGCGATTTGGGCTGATAGTTTCAGTTTCAGAATCTAAGAAATTCGGGATATTAATTGGTGAAAAACCTGGTCAAATGAGGAGATCATTAGCAATTAGAGTTAAAAAAATGTTAGAAAAACATGGTAAAAAAGGTTATTTGTTGGCATTAGAGCATGTAGGCCCTGATTTGATAGATTTTTATCCAGTAGATGCCTTCGTAAATACTGCATGCCCAAGGATTGCAATTGATGATTCAGTACGTTACTCTAAGCCTTTGATTACTCCATTTGAATTAGAAGTTGCATTGGGAGAGAAAAAATGGGAGCATGGTTATCAATTTGATGAGATACCTTAATTTTTAATTTAATTTGATTTTATGATTCATAATATCTAATAACGATAGGTATTAACGTTAATTGAATGGCTGGATATCTTGACCGAATTGGAGCAGGTTTGGTATTAAAAGATGTGGAACCATTAAGTTTTGATTTTACTCCTTTGGAATTGGTAGGGAGGGATGATAAAATATTGGATTTAGCATCAATATTCAGTACAATAATTTCTCCTGAAACTAGTTGTAATGCATTAATTACAGGGCCAGTTGGTTCTGGTAAGACGGCATTGGCAAAAGTTTTTGCAAAAGACATTAAAGATAATTATTCTAGGAAGAGAAAGATGTCTTATTTACATATTAATTGTAGAAATCATAGTACTACTCCGCAAGTACTTCATCGTATAATTACCTCACTAGAACCAAGATATCCTGTAAGAGGTTTATCATCTAGCGAAGTACTTTCTAGTATTAGAACGATATTAAGAAATTCAAATAAACATCTTTTGGTGATTTTAGATGAGGTAAATTATATTCTTAGAAAAGAGGGAAATGATATACTTTATAATTTACTTAGAATAGATGAAGATAAAGATGGGCAAGGAACATTATCTTTGATTTTGATTAGTCAAGAAGAAATTTTGAATTTATTAGAAGGGGCTGTAATTTCTAGATTAGGTGCTGGCAATCATTTAAGGTTTAGTAGCTATGATAGAGAAGGATTGTTTGAAATTGCAAAACAAAGGGCAGAATTATCATTGTTTGAAGGGTCTTATGATGATGAAATTTTGAATTTAATTGCAGATTCTGCATCAATAATGGGAGATGCACGTAATGTATTGCATTTAATTGAAGGTTCAGCAAAAAATGCAGAAAAGGAAGGACGGAAACAGATCCTTCCTAAAGATGTACAAAGCATATCTAGTAAAGAAGTTAAGGCTGTAGAACCTCATATTATGGATTCATTAAGGCCGCATGCACAATTACTCCTCTTGGCAATATGTAGACGCTTAAAGAAAGAAACAGAAATGACTAGTGGAGATGCAGAACAATTGTATCATGTTGTTTGTGAGGAATATAATCAATCTCCTAAAGGACATACAACACTTTGGAAATATCTTAAAGATTTGGAATTGAAAGATTTGTTGACAAGTAAATATGGAGCAGTACCTCAAGGAAGGGGAAGAACACAAATATTAACAATGCCCAATATTTTGCCATCTGACTTGATAAATAGATTAGAATCTAGTCTAAATAGACAATATGGTATTTGATGTTAGACCCGATGAGGTAATAAATAGACCTAGAGTGGGCGAGTCGCAAGGAGATATAATATGGCTGATAACACATTTGTTGCTGTAGTAAATGATACAGATCCAAAAAACAAGGGAGAAAGTTACCCTTGTAGCATTTCAGGTAGTGATTATAACCAATTTATTGGTAAAAAAATAGGGGATGTTGTCGAAGGTCAATTCGTTAAACACAAAGATACTGAAGAACATCTTGATGGATATAAGTTAGAAATTACTGGAGGTTGTGATAATGTCGGAACCCCAATGCGTAGGGATTTAGATGGTGGGGCTAAAAAACCATTATTAGTTACATCAGGTACTGGATTTAAAGGTCATAAAATTGTGAATAAAAAAGGCCAAAGATATAGAACAAAACATGAAGGATTAAGAATGCGTAAAAAATTCCGTGGTTCTACTATTACAAATGAGACTAGGCAAATAAATCTTAAAGTTGTTGGAAAGGGTAAAAAATCTTTAGCTAAAATTTCTGGAAAAGAAAGTTCTGAAGAAGAATAAAACAGACCTTGAACAATAACTACGGGGGATTTAAACTGTCTAAAAAATTACCAAAACAACCTGAGGCTAATATTGGATTGGTTGGACATGTTGATCATGGTAAAACAACGCTTACTAAAGCTCTATCTGGGGTATGGACCGACACTCATTCAGAGGAATTAAAAAGAGGAATAAGTATTAAATTAGGGTATGCAGATACTGCTTTTTTTAAGACAAAAAAAGGTGATTACTATGTTTCTGGGAAAAACCCAGATGGTAAAAAGGATAATTTTGAGGATTTACAGAGAGTAGTATCATTTGTTGATGCTCCAGGGCATGAAACATTGATGGCCATAATGATTAGTGGAGCAAGTATAATGGATGGGGCATTATTGATGGTTGCTGCCAATGAAAAATGCCCTCAACCTCAAACCAGAGAACACCTTATGGCTTTAGAAATAGCTGGAATAAAAAATATAATTGTGGTTCAAAATAAAATAGATCTTGTGAGTAGGGAAAAAGCATTAGATAATTATAATCAAATAAAGGAATTTTTAAAAGATACGCTTGCAGAAAATGCACCGATAATTCCTATATCTGCGCACCACGATGTAAATTTGGATATGCTGATTAATTCAATTCAGGAAATCATACCTACTCCAAAAAGAGACGAAAAGGAAGATGCATTGATGTATGTAGCTAGGTCTTTTGATGTTAATAGACCTGGGACTAGGCCAAATAAGATTCAAGGTGGAATAATTGGAGGAAGTATTGTTTCTGGGAAATTTAAAATTGGTGATGAAATAGAAATAGGCCCAGGTCGTAGAATTCAGGTTTCTGGGAAAGATTCTTGGGTTCCAATAGAATCTACAATATCTAGCATAAAAGGTGGAGGACTTAATTTAGATTCTATGAATGCAGGCGGACTTTGTGGTATGGCTACTAAATTAGATCCTAATCTATCAAAAAGTGATAATTTATCTGGTCAAGTTGTTGCAATTAAAGGTAAATTACCACCAGTTAGGTCTAAAGTACAATTAGATGTTAAATTATTAGAGGAAATGGTAGGTTCTGATGGAGAATCAACAGAAGTATATCCATTAAGGCATGGAGAGCCGCTTATGGTTACAGTTGCAACAGCAAAATCCATGGGCACAGTTTCTAATAATCAAAAAGGAAAAGTATTTTTGAATTTAAAATTACCAATTTGTGCGAATATTGGTAGTAGATTAAGTCTTTCTAGAAGGGTCGGAACTAGATGGAGACTAATTGGGCATGCAAGTATAATTGATTGAGGTGATTTGCTGCCAAAGGTTTTGGTTGACACTTGTGGTTGGATTGCATTAATCGATGCAGATATTAATGTTGATTATGCATTTGCAGAAATATTTGGAAAATATGAATTTATTGTAATTAATCCTGTGTGGGAAGAATTGGAAATTTTTCAAAAGAATAATACAAAAAACATTTTATTGGATCTGTTGAAGAAAAAATCATCAGACTATTATGAAGAAGAATTAATTGGAAAACATACAGATGATCAATTATTATTTTTATCTCTGAAAAATGATTGGCCTGTTTTGACTGTAGATAAAAAATTAAAACAAAGATTACATGATTCTAATTGTAAAGTTGTTCAAGTAGTTGGTAGTAAAAAAATTGAATTAATTTCTTGAAATTATGGTAGTGTAAACAAAACATCATCCCCATGACCATCAAGTAAGCCAATCCTTACTCCTGCATCAATCCAAGCGTGAGAATAATTTATTGCTCCATATGCACGTAACAAATCTCCTTTATCAAGGAAATATTTGGCATCATTAAGGTAGTCCAAAGCCATTTTAAGCATTGAGTTTAATCTTTCTTCATCTTCACTATCCTTTTCAGTTAATGGAGTTGCTTTTTTGTATGCTTTTGTAGTTAAATCAATATAATGATTTACTAAATCCTCATTTAATTCTAATTTATTCATCTTTCATACCTTCTGATTCTAACTTGATATTTTCTATTCCTATAGATTCGTATAGTTTTTTAGCATTTTCATAATCCTTTATTGCTTCTGCATTTTTAGCTAATCTGAATATATTTTGCCTATTTTCGGAATTTAGTGAATATTTAATTTTTTCATGTTCATAACTAATTTCATCATTTTTCTTCTTAATTAATTCAGGAGATGCAATTATTCTTAATAACCCCTCATTATTGACTACAGCAATAATATCTTTTGAATTACTAGAAATTAAATGGCCTAAATTTTCAAAAACCTGATTTGTTTTGATATTGAAAACTTTACTTTCCATGTTCATTATCCACCAATCTTCATTAGAATATACTGAAATTAGCGGTTCTAGGCATTTATCAGTAATGTGTATTAATTCATCCCATCCATTTGTATTTGGTTTTCCTTTCCAAATTTCTCCTTCTAAAGATTGCATTAGTAATTCACCATTTTCTAATTTTGATGACCAAGACCAGATTTTTTCTTCTATTTGACGTTGGGTTGATTGTGCCATTAATCTTACACATCTTAATGTTCCATCTCCGTCGTGAATTAACAAATGTTCTCTATCAAGCCAACCAATTAATTTCCTTATTTTCCCAGAAAATAGCCTTTTTATCCCGTAACCTTGTTCATTAAAAATATGTAATTGTTCATGACGATCTGATAATACCCAACCTCCTCCAGGGCGATTAATGATTTGTGAAAACCCTCCCTGTGTCGATCTACCTTCATGTAATTGTTCTCCAGTTTCTGAATTAATAACAATAAAACCATTACCCATTAAAATTCCAAATAAGTTTCCATTATTACTTTTTATTTGGTATGGTTTAAATGGCATTTGCACACTCCAATTTTTGTTTCCTCGAAAGTCTATGAAATGAATTTCTTTATTATTTGAAATGGCAATTCCAGAGTCATTAAATTCTATAGATGTCACAACCCCATCATAATTATGACTTGAGAGAATTTCCCATTTCTGCATATAATCAACTCACAAGATTCCCCAGGCAACTAATTGTGATTTTGCACTATTTGATAAATAGAACATTCTTGATCTTCCTACTTTTTTAACACTTAAAATTCCATTTTTGTTGAGTCCATTGAAAATTTGTGATGCTCTTGTTCTTCCTATTCCGCCGAGAATTTCTCTCATTTCATTATCTGATGGTGAAATTTCTCTTTTTGAACTTAATTTTATTACTTTTATTTCATTTTCATCTAGTGACCTTAATCTTTCAATATTTAATTCAAATGAAGATTCTGGAGGAATAATTTTATCATTTTGTTGTTGAATATCTCTTAGTGCTCCTTCAAATGAACTTGATTGCTCTATTATATTATTACTATTAATTTGATTATTATTGATTTGTTTTTCTTTACTAAGTACTTGATTAAATTGAGTAGTTGGAACAATTTCATTATTTACCCACAATGTAACCTCTTCATTATCTTGTAAAGTTTTGTTTTTAGCTTCTATATTGTTTACCGTTTCGAAATCAGATGGGAAAACTGCAAAACCATCTTTTCTCATAGATTCATTTGTATTTCTGGTTCTACCACTTAATTTCCCAAAACCGCCTGCAGGCAAAGGTGCTTGGATATTTTCAGGTATTGTTTTTTCATAATTTATGTTATTAGTAATTATTTCCTCTTCATTTGTTTCTTGTTCATTATAATCTTCATTAATTTGCTCTAATTCAACATTAATAGGTTCCAAATCTTCATCTTCTTGAGGGTAATCTTCGATGTAATCTTCTTCTGAAAGAGATTCCAAATCCCCCTCATCTTCAATAATTTCACTTTCATAAGTTTCTATTTCATCATCTTGGTCATGTATATCATTAAGTTTTGATTTCATATTTGAAAACATGTCTTTCAATTCGTTATTTTCTAAATCATCATTTTTAATTCCATGAACTATTTTTCTCATTAATTTAATTGATTCTGAGGGATGTCCCGATGACCTTTCTTCAATTTCTTCAACAAGGCTAGATGGAGGATTCCAATAATCTCTACTAGCAGATTTGACTCTTTTTGCAATCATTTCTTTTATTTCGGTCTTATCGAATGAATTTATTCTTATTTCTTCATCAAACTCATCAATCAATTCTTGCGGCCATGTTGCTAATTGAGAGGGGGTTAAGGCTATTATTGAAACAGCGTCTAATGACCTTATTATCTGAGTAATCTGTTTAAAAACATCTGCAATTTCACTTCCAGAGATATTGGGGTAATCAAAGCTTAGTATGGGTAGGCGGCCAGTTTCAGGCAATGCTTTAATTAAATTATCCTGTAATTGGTTAGACATTCTAGGGACTTCAAAATCGGAAACAACTGTAATATACAATTCTTCTAAAAGACGCTTCATAGGCTCTTTTGTAGGGAAAATATTGAATTGAAAGTGCTTAAATGCTTCTCCCCCTAGTAAATTTAGTAATGAGGTTCTTCCAGTTCCTCTATTTCCAACTAATAATACCATTCTAGAGG
The DNA here is from genome assembly GCA_949514915.1 of Methanobacteriota archaeon. GTDB lineage: Archaea > Thermoplasmatota > Poseidoniia > Poseidoniales > Poseidoniaceae > MGIIa-I. Next base: position 9,060 of record CATFLP010000004.1, read on the forward strand.
ATCTATGTTTGCACCACCCAATAATATTGGAAATTATGTCTTTCCTTCCTACTAGTAATTGTTTATCGTTTGTTGTTAATGGTTTAATGTTGAATGGGTTAATTCTCATGTTTGGTAAATCAAATGGAACTGTTATTCTATCCACCATAGGTCCAGAGAGTAATGCGGGGTTTAACAAGGTTGCGTTAATAACGCATCATTAACACGTCATTAACACATAAAATAGCATTACCCAGAGCATATTCTTGATTTTTAAATATTTTTCAACTCAAGAGAAAATGGCTAATTAACGCATGATTAACGCATGATTAACGCATGATTAACGCGTTAATTTGCGTTAATCAATTCATTAAAAGCGGAATGATTTAGAGATATCGTGACTAGCATACCATGAACAACATGGCAGTAAACAACAGTAGACTTCAAGGATTTTACAAATTAAGTGTATCAGAGAGGAGATCATTATTGGCGAAAATAGCGAATTTGAATGAAGAACAGGTTTCTGCCTGGTCTAAAACAGGTGAATTATCAGAATCAGCAGCAGATAAAATGATAGAAAATGTAGTGGGAACCTATTCATTACCTATTGGAGTTGCTACAAATTTTATTATTGATGATGAACATTATTTGATACCTTTTGTTTTAGAAGAGCCTTCAGTTGTAGCTGCGGCTAGTAATATGGCAAAAAGGTGCCAGAAAAAAGGAGGTTTTGTTTCAAAAAATGATGACCCTGTAATGATTGGGCAAATACAAATTGTTAATTGTCCAGACATACAAGCCTCTAAGGAAGCAATTTTATCGGAAAAAGAACATTTAATTGAATTATGTAATCAAGTAGATCCAATATTAGTTAAATTTGGAGGAGGATGTAGAGATATTGAAGCTAGAATTATTCAAACTGAATCTGGTGAAATGTTGATTTTACATCTTTTAGTAGATTGTAGGGATGCAATGGGTGCTAATGCAGTAAATACAATGGCTGAAACTATAGCAACTAAAGTTGAATCAATTAGTGGTGGGATTGTTATTTTAAGGATAATATCTAATCTTGCAGTGCATAGATTAGCTCGAATTAGTGCAACATTTACGCGTGAAGAAATGTCTGAAAAGGGAGATGACGCAGTTCGTGGTGAAGAAGTAATTGATGGAGTAATTCAAGCATATCATTTCGCTGCAGCAGACCCATTTAGGGCTACAACCCATAATAAAGGGATAATGAATGCAATTTCGCCAATAGCAATTGCATGTGGTCAAGATTGGAGAGCAATAGAATCAGGAGCACATAGTTATGCAGCATATAATAAAGAATATTCTTCAATGACTCATTGGGAAAAAAATGAAGATGGAGATTTAGTTGGCTCGATAGAATTGCCTATGGCAGTTGGATTAGTTGGAGGGGCTGTTAGAGTACACCCTGCGGCTCAAACAAATGTAGCTTTATTGGGGATTAATTCTGCAAATGATCTTGCTAAAGTCATGGCTGCAGCTGGATTAGCTCAAAATTTAGGTGCATTGAGGGCATTAGCAACTGTGGGAATACAAGCAGGACACATGAAATTACATGCAAGAAATATGGCAGTTACTGCAGGTGCAAATGATTCTGAAGTTGATGCAGTAGTTAGTTTGGCTCATTCTACGGGTGAAAGAATTACTGCTAAATTAATAGAAGATTGTTTGACAAAATATCGTAGTAATAATTAATTTTAAGAATATTCTTTCCATTCATCTCCACTATTTGCTGTACGAAACCATTGCTTGTTATTGTGTTTAATCCATTCGAAACCGTGTTCGTCAATAACTCCAACTGAATATACCCATGGGGTTGGAGAATTATTTTCTGATTCAGTTATTTTTTGGGAACCAATTTGTTTATTTTGATTTGTATTATTTATTATCGCAGAAAATAACCCTGCTAATAATGAAGGAACAATTCTCCAGTTAAATTCACTCCACTCAAGATTATGTGTATGATCTGCAACCCATAAACTCCCTAATACTATTCCCCAATTTATGTATAATAATATGATGAAACCAATTGAAGCACTTATTGCAGCAGCAAAACCAGAATCAGTTTTTCTTTTAATTAAATTAGATTGTTTAGAACCGATATAATAACAAAAAAATGGAAAAACCAGTGTTATAATATCTATAGAGTGCTCTATATAAGATAAAACACCTGTAATATTTCCTTTGATATCATTACGTTGAATTTCTATGAAAAATGCAATTCCTATTGCAATAGAAACAAAAAAATATTGTTTAATTCCGTAAAAAATAGACTTGATAAAACTCATCTGTTTCGGATAGCCATAATGAAAGTAATATAACATCTTTAGTGATGTTATTCATCACTAATATTTTCTAAATTAGAATCAGAATCGAGATCCTCTTCTATTGAAATAGGCATTAATTCGCTTTCCGTCATACCTAATTGTTCAGAACGATCTCTAAACCACATCCTTACTTTTTTATGACTTGTATGTGGACATCCAAATACTTCTGAGAATCTTCTTGTAGTGGTTAATCTTCTAGTATTTCCTGAACGCCTTCTATCTATTAACCCAGAATCAGATAATTCTTTGACATAACCATATGCTTTTTCACCAAGTAATTTTACTAAACTAGATTGTTCCATTGGTTGATGGTATGCTATTAATGCAGCTGCCTTTAGTAATCTTGGAGATATATCTGTTTTTGCTTCTTTTGGTAATTTATCAGCTATTGATGGTTTAACCTCTAATGCCCATTTGCCAGAAATCTCAACAATTTGTAGTGCGCCGCCTCTTCTACGCTTTAATGAAGACTGTAATCCATGTAAGGCTTCACTTACAATTGCTGAATCTTGTTTTAATCCATGAGATAATTGTTCAACACTCATTGATTTGCCTGCTCCAAAAAGTGTTGCTTCAATTAATGTTTGAAGTTCATTGGTCAATTACATTCACCTCATTATTAAATTCGATTTCATTTTTATTTTTATTTGCTCTATTTCTAAGATTATTTGATTCATAGTCATTATTTTCTTCATCTATTTTTCCTGAAACCTTATTTTTTATTGAATCCCAATTATTTATTTTAGGCCATAAATCTTTGATAGTGATTTTTCCATTGGGGACACTATCTTGCTTAATGTCTGTAAATCCTCTGTGTGTGAGAAATAACATTGAAACAAGTCCAGTGACTTTTGCTTCTGCTGAAACATCAACATCCTCATCTAAGTCTTTTTTCAGTTCACTTGCTATCCCGTCAGATAATGTTTGGAGATCAATTTCTCCCTTTTCATTCATTTCTTTCATTAGATTCCAACTTAATTCAATATCTCCTTCTAAGTTCTCATCATGCATTCTTGCTCCAACATTACCTAGTGCTTGTTCAACTTCTAATTTGTATTTGATTCTATTTTCTTCTCTAATCCTAGTTATTTCAGCATCATCACATGCGCCTCTTAATGCTCCTAATAAATCTCCTAAAGTAACTGGCCTACCCTCTTCTCTACGTACACGTTCTTCAAATAATCCATTTAAATCAGCTTCTATTTCTCCAGAAATGATGTTATTTGTGAAATTAAATTCATCATCGCTAAAATCAGTCATCCAACCTTCGTCAATGAAAAATTCATCTTCTAATTCACCTTCTAAATCAGCATTATTTTGCCTTTCAAGTAAATCTTCTACTTGGCCTCTAAGAACTGCCCATGCTAATCTAAGTAATCTTCCACATGATGGTAAGTCAATATTGTCTGAATTTTTCTTTATTCTTTCACTAAATAATGATACAAATGCAGTTAAATCTATGTCCCAGGGGTCTAAATCAGCATCTTTAACTAATTCAAATACTAATGCTACAGATCTATCAAATGGATCTTCCAAAGAAGAGTATTCGGCATTTTCCATTTCAGCAATTGTAACTAGTCTATCAGCATAATCAATGGCTTCTTCTCTAGTTTCTTCTCTATTTTCTAATAAATTATTGATGATGTCTTCCCTAATAAAATATGAATCAAGTCTAGATTGCATTCTCTAACCTCCAATCAAGAATCCTCTATATTTTCTAAGGCTTCTGTGGTAATTTCTTCTGAATCCTCTTTTTCAGCTTCTTTTATTGCATCTCTTAGCTCTTGAAGTTCTTCTATATCTTCTTTTGATTCACTCGCTCTTTCAGAAAGTGAGGACATTGATGAATCTTGTTCTAAAGGAACTTCGCCATCTATTTCAATATCTAATCCTCCAAGACTCTTTGGTGCAGATAATGGATCTGGTACTTGAGGCATATCTTCTTCAGTAGGTAAATGGGCTAGTTTTTCTGCCTTTTCAGCAAATTGTTTTAATGCCTTTTTACGGTGCTCTTCTTCTTTTTCACCCAACTCAATAGCTCTTTCTCTATTGAAATCAGCAATTCTTCTACTACATCCGTCACCTGCATGAGTAATTCCAATATGGTGGTCTGCTAATTCTAAACTTACTTTTCTTAAAGTTACCATTAAGAATTGTGCACTATTTGCTCTTGCTTTACAAAGTCTAGCAATTCTTTCAGCATTGAATGCATCTAGATTTTGATCAACCTCATCAAAATAATAGAATGGAGAGGGGTCATGATCTTGTATGGCAAAAATAAGAGATAATGCAGCCATTGACTTTTCTCCCCCAGAAAGTCCATTTAATTTCGCTCTTGAACTCTTTCCTTTTGGTTGACACCACATTTCTAATCCACCTTTGAATGGATTATCTAAATTTTCTAATTTTAATTCTCCTCTTCCTCCATCGGAAAGTAGACGATATACATTTTTGAAATTTTTATTAACTTCTTTAAAAACGGTCAACAATCGTTTTTTACGTTGTTTTTCAAGTTTTTCAGAAATTTCAATCAATGATTTACGCCTTGATTGGCATAATTTATTATCAGTTTTCAATTCGTCAAGTCTGTTCTCCGTCTTATCATATTGTTCAATGGAAAGCATGTTTACGTTGCCTATGAATTCTAATCTGCGTTCTATTCCACGGATTTTGTTTTCAGCTTGAGCAACAGTTGGAACTGTAATTCCAGGTTCTGGTGGTTTTACACCTTCATTTTCCATCTCTTCAACGAGTGTATTCAATAATTCTCTTTTACTTTCAAGTGTTATTGTATGTTCAGAAGCTCTTCTTCTTGCAGATTCAGATTGTTGGATCAATTGGTTTACTGTTGTTCTTAAACTTCCTCTTTCTTCAACAAGTTTTACTCTAGAATCCTCAAGTTCTTTATTTTCTTCAGTAATTGTAGAATATTTGTCTTCAAGGATTTTTAATTCATCTTTGAGTGATTTCTGTTCATTCTTCAATTCAATGATGTCTTCTTTTCTCTTCTTTGAGTCGCTTTTGAAAGATTCTATTTTTGAATTTAATTCTTCTACTCTCTTCTTTAAGATATTAGTGTGCTCTTCCCCACCTGCTAATTGAGCCTCAGCTTTTGCTTGTATTGCTTGAGCATCAACTCTTAATTGTTGAACATTTCTCAATGTTTGTTGTAGGTGTTCAGGACTTGCCTTTTGTAAATCTAAATTTGCCTTTTGCCTACTTTCTTCAGCATTAATACATGCTTGATTTGCATTAGATAACTTACTTTCTATAGATTCTTTTTCCTTTTCATTTTCTTTCAATGAATTATTTGCTGTTGAAATAGCGTTGTTAATTTTTTGCAACTTTTCTTCAGCTGCTTTTAATTCAATCTTCCATTGTTTTATTTTTGCCATACCATCATTTGTGGTAAGATTATTTATTTTTTGATGTACTATTTGTTGTTGTTTTCTAGATTCAACTAATGCAGATTGAACAGTATCTGAGAGTAATTGTAATCTATTAATCTCAGATTCTAATCTTTGTACTTCTCCGCTACCCGCTATTTGTCCGCCAAATAATACTCTATTTCTACGTAGATTTCCACCAACCATTGCACCTCCAGGTTCGGTCAAATCTCCTTTTAGTGTAACCATTCTTACTCCACCCATATGTTTTCTGGCTGTTGAAAGGTTTGTTACAAGGAGAGTATCTTTTAATACATACTTTATTGCTAATTCTATTCTAGGATCATAATCTAATAACTCCCATGCAAAGCCTTCTATGTTTTCTTCTTTAGTAAGCATTAATGCTTTTCCACTTGGCCTCCTAACTTGTAATTTATTTAATGGCAAGAATGTTGCTCTTCCAGCTTTATTTTCTCTAAGCCAAGCAATACATTTTGCAGCAACATCATCATCTTCTACAATTATGCTTTGCATTCCAGCACCTATTGCTGTAGCAAGTGCACTTTCGTGATTTGAATTCTTTGGTTTTGCCAATTGGCTTAATGTTCCAAGGACACCTTTCATTCTTCCATCGTCTCTTTCATTAAGTATTGCAGAAACTGCCATAGCCATACCTCCTCTGATGCCACTTTTATTCTCCATTTCTGCACGTGCTTTAGCAAGATCCCTTTCAAATGATATTAGTTTGCCGTTTATTGCATCATTTTCTTCTTTGAGTTTTGCTTCTTCTCTTTGTCTTTGAGTTAAATCGTTTGCAAGAGATTCTCTATCTTCTCCAGAATCTTCAGTTTTCATTTCTTCCCCTTGCATTATTAGGTCGTCTCTTGATAATCTTGCTTCTTCTTCTTCTTCTTGTAGTGATGATAAATGTTTTAATGAAAGTTCATGAGTTTGGTTTATCCTATCAAATTCAAGTTGAACTTTAGTAAGGTTTGCAGCAGTATTACTAACTTCTTGATTTGCCTTACTTAATTCTCTTGTAAGTGAATTTGTTTCTTTATCTCCTGCCATTAATGCATTTTTAGCATCATTTTCATCTTTCTCAGCCGTCTCAAATGCATTTTTGGCTTCTTCTAATGCATTTTTAGCATCATTTTGCTTTGTTAGATGATCTTCAAGACTTTTCGTAGCATCATTCAAATCTTCATTATAATATTCGAGATTTTCAACATTTTCCTCTATAACTTGTTCAGATTCAGAAATTTTATCGCTTCGTCTATCAATATCTAGTCTTAATTGATTTAATTTATCCATAAGTGAACTACTTTCATCACCTAATAATTCTCTCATTTGTTTTTCAATTGCGATTACCTTTTCCTCTATTTGCATTAATTGTTTTTCACCATCTTGGGATTTCTCAGCTGCTTCTTTTGCTTCATTAATACAATTTGATTGTTCTTGAGCGACATATTCTATTTCTGCCTTAGCACTGCAATATTTTGATTGATGTAATAAAATTCTTGCATTGTCTAATTCTGTTTTCAATTCCTTATATTTTAGTGCCTGTGTTCTTTCTGATTTTAAATCCTTAAGCCTAACTTTCAGTTCTTCTTCTAACAATTCAATTCTTTCTAGGTATTCTTCCACTCTTTTTCTTTGCCTATCTGCTTTACGAATTTCATCATCATAGGAGGTAACTCCAGCAACTTCTTCTAACACTTTCCTACGACTTATTCCAGTCATGGTTGCTAATTCTGTAACCATTCCTTGTAGTACAATGTTATATCCGTCAGCTCTAGCATTTGCACTTGAAAGTAATAACTTGAATTGCCTTTGACTACTTGGTTCTCCATTTAGATAGTAATTTGATGATGCACTTCCAGATCTAGTTTTTCTTACGGCCCTAGTAAAGTGGACTTCATCAGCATCAATTTTCAATCTTCTAGATCCATCGGGATCTTCGGGGTTATCGAAAACTAATGTTACTTTACAATATTTTGCAGGTTTGTTGTTTTTACCTCCATTGAATAATAGATCTAGTACATTACTTGCACGTACATCTTTTGCCGATTTATATCCAAGTACGAATTGTATAGCGTCACCACAATTACTTTTACCAGACCCATTAGGTCCCGTAATTGCAGTAAATCCTCTTTCATAAGGTACTACCACTTCGCCTTTGAACGATTTAAAGTTCTCCATTTCGAGGCGTTTTAGATACATCTTTTCCCATCCTAATATGTTGTTACTTCTAATCCAACAAACACATTAATGGCTTGAGGTAAATTTGTCGACTATAAACAATACCCTAAATCAAGCAGTCTTGTTGCCTTTTTTGGGGTAAAAAGAATCAGCCAACTTAATCTAACATTCCAGTTTGATTACATCTTGCACAACCTTGTCCATTACATAAATGACAAGTTCTTCCAGTTACCATTCCACCAGCACCATAATCATCATATAAATTTCTTTCAAAATCATCTTCATATTCTGTCAAACCTAATTGTCCGTATAAGTCAGAAACAGTTGCATTTGATTTCCCAAGAGATTCTAAACCACCTTTGAATTTACTTCTACTACCGCTTTCAAAGAATGAACTTTCTGCACCATTATTTTTTCTTCTTGCTTGAGAAAACATATCAGCAGCTTCACTTGTTCTTGAAAGAAACCTCATTGATTTGTACATGAAAAATGAACCATACATTATGAGGCTGATATCCATAGAAATTGCAGGCACGGGATATCCAATTATTGCTGACCAATCCAAAGATCCATTTGGAGTGGTAAGTCCATTTAAATCTGCAAAACCAAAGGAAAGCAATCCTAAACCTAATCCAAATTTTATTCGTGCATTTCTTCTTTTTCTTTTCAACCTTCTTTCTGCTGAACCACTTGGAATAGTTCTTTTCACTCCACTTTTAAATTTACGTGAAAGTAACATAAATACAATTCCAATACCGATTCCTAGGAAATCTGGAGTCTCCCAGACACCAACTGAGCGGGCACAATCTACAGGATTTCCTTTAGCAAAACCTGCAGAAACAGATTCATCTGAACATTCGTCATTAAAAGCAAGGAATGCAGGAATATCTAATTTGTATCTAGGAGTATTTTCTGAATAAATATCTTTTACCATGCCTACCTGAACATTGTAAATAGAAATAGCTAGAATGGATGCCCCCAGCAAGACAAAAACTAGAGAAAGTGCCCTCCGCATAAACCGAGAGAACACAGTTTACAAATAGCAATATCGGAAGAATCTTTGTTGCACATTAAGAAAACGTTCAATTTGTAGAACTCAGCCCCCCTTAATGTAAACATGCCTAGAGTTGTGCTTGCAGGTAGCGGAATCGCGGGATTATTTGCTGCATTAACTTGTGCAAATGCAGGATGGGA
>CATFLP010000005.1 GCA_949514915.1 Methanobacteriota archaeon
AATAAAAAAGTTCGTGATGCAAAGAGAGAGATTGAAGGTAGCCAGCCTATCGAGGAAAAAAAGAAAATGCATAAGAATCGAAAACAGCTTGAACAACTAAAGAGAGAATTGAGCAGATTAGAAAGAGAAATAGATGAAGGAAGGCATCGAGGAAAAAAAGAGGATGAGGCTATGAAAAGAGCAAAGTTCCTAACTCAAAAAATCAGAAGTCACGCTCCGATAAAAGTAAAAATAGAAGCCACGCCAGAAGCGCAAGCAGCTTATGATGCGGCTCTTGAAGAACAAGAGAAAGCCCATCAAGACGTTACTGAAGCAGCATCACAAGCACAATCAGCACACGAATTAATGCTCGAATGGAATAACGAAGTTGATGAAAGAAGATCTAAAGCTGAAGAAGCACATAAAACATTGAGAACTACAAAGAAAGAAGCAGATTTAGCACACCACAGATACATTGTTGCATTAAGATGTTTACATAGCATAAATAATATCTTCAAAACGATGCAAACAGAAAGACGCGATAAAACAACTACTAGTGAACCTCAATTAAGTGTTGATAATTTAATGGGTAAATTGCTTTCTGGTGAAACATTGACTACAGAAGAATTAATGCAACTTCAAAGCATGGATTGACGGTGGAATATAATGCTCGACCGCGAGAATATCAAAGAAATCTTAGAGGATTACGATCCATTAAAATTACGCGTTGGAATGGTAGCAAGCCATTCTGCACTAGATATTTGTGATGGGGCAATCGAAGAAGGATTTCCAACTGTTGCCTACGCACAAAAAGGAAGAGAAAAAACATATTCTCAATATTTTAAAACTGCAAGAAGTAAATCTGGAAGAGTAACAAGAGGAATGGTTGACAAAACAATTGCATTGGATAAATTTAGTGACATTCTTGCTCCTGATTTTCAACAACAAATGAGGGATAGAAACGTTGTATTCATTCCAAACAGATCTTTTACGTCATATTGTGGAATGACTGAAATAGAAAATGATTTCAAAGTACCGTTATTTGGAAGCAGGAATATGCTTAGAATGGAAGATAGAGAAGAAGAACAGGATTATTATTGGTTACTTGAAGAAGCAGGACTTCCATTCCCTGAAAAAATAAATGGATATGAAGAAATTGATTGTTTATCAATTGTAAAATTACATCACGCAGAAAAGAAATTAGAAAGAGGTTTCTTTACTTGTGCATCTCCTGGAGAATTTGAAGAAAAATCTGAAGCATTAATTAGACAAGGAGTAATTGACAAAGAAAGCCTTGCGGGTGCTAGAATTGAAAGATATGTAGTTGGGCCTGTATTCAATCTAAACTTCTTTTACAGTCCACTTGAAGATGATTTACCTAAATTGGAATTATTAGGTGTTGATTGGAGATTTGAATCAAGTCTAGATGGTCATGTTAGACTTCCAGCACCACAGCAAATGACTCTGCCTGAATCTCAAAAGATCCCTGAAATGACTGTTGTCGGTCATAATACAGCAACAATTAGAGAATCATTATTAGAAAGCGCATTCGATTTGGGTGAGAAATTTATTGAAGCATCTAAGAAACATTACTCTCCAGGAATTGTTGGTCCATTCTGCTTACAAACATGTATTGATAAAGATATGAATTACTACATTTATGATGTTGCTCCAAGAATAGGTGGAGGAACAAATGTACATGTTTCAGTTGGACATCCTTATGGAAACTCATTATGGAGAAAACCGATGTCAACAGGTAGAAGAATTGCTAAAGAAATCAGATTAGCTGCAGAACAAGATAGGCTTCTTGAAGTTTTAACTTGATGTCAGGTGTTTTTCAAATGTATTTTGAAAAAGATGATGTGCGACAAAAATCGAAGAATACATTAGATTGTATTGGAAATACTCCTTTAGTAAAACTCAATAAAATTGTTCCAGAAAATTGTGCTGACGTTTTTGTAAAATTAGAATATTTTAATCCCACTGGTTCAAAAAAAGATAGAATGGCACTTGCAATGATAGAAGGTGCTGAAAAAAAGGGCCTGCTTAAACCAGGAATGAAAGTTGTAGAATTATCTGGAGGATCTACAGGAGCTGGTTTAGCATTCGTTTGTTCTGTTAAAGGTTACAAATTCCATGTAGTTTCTTCAGATGCATTCTCTAAAGAAAAACTAGATACTATGACTGCTTTAGGAGCAGAATTAGATATTATTGAAAGTGATGGCGGTAAGATTACAAGAGATTTAATCGAGAAAATGGTTGAGCATACAAATGAAATTGCTCTAGATGAAAACATATTTTTTACAAATCAATTAAAAAATAGTGATTTAATTGATGGTTTTGAAATCCTTGGAAAAGAAATTCTTGAACAATTAGATGTTCCTATAGATGGCTTTTGCGACTCTGTGGGTACTGCAGGATCACTAATGGGAGTTTCAAGAGCACTAAAAAAAGCCAATCAAAAAACCAAAATTGTCGTACTAGAACCTTCTACCTCACCAATTATTACTACTGGAAAATCAGGCTCTCATACTGTGGAAGGAATTGGACTAGGTTTTGTTCCAGAATTATTAGATACGGATTTTTACGATGAAGCAAGAGTGGTTGATGAAAAAATTGCAAGGGAAATTGCGGTTAAATTAGCTAGAGAAGAAGGAATCTTTGGAGGAACATCCACTGGTATGAATGTTGCAGGAGCAATTGAGTTGGCCAAGGAATTAGGTCCTGGGAAAACAGTTGTTGCAATAGCTTGTGATTCAGGATTAAAATA
>CATFLP010000006.1 GCA_949514915.1 Methanobacteriota archaeon
ACAAACTATGGTTTGATCCTGAATCTATAATGCCACATAGAAGAAGAACGCCTCCTGCTTTATTCAAACAAATGAAAAATTATGGTTATGTAAGAACATTAGCTAATTCAAGATGGCCTGAACTACGCTCATGGAGCCATCTTGCAATAGGGATTTTCCCATTATTAGTTTTTTCAAGTATAATATCAGTGATTAGTGGCATTATGATTAATGACATAGGAAACACCATCTCTTTATCTGCTACTTCTAATTTGTATTTTCAAATACCTATGCTATTATCCATCATATATGTTTTAATTTGTTGGATTGGATCTGTGTTAGGAAATTCCCCTCATAAAAATGTTGTAACAATATTTTTCTCACCAATTATGATTTTTTCTGCACATTATTATTATGGGATTGGTGTCCTAAAAGGACTATTTCAAATATATTTAGGGAAAGGTGCAGAAGCAGGTTTAGGTATTCAATTAGATGATAAAAAGAGAAATTAAGCGCAATAATCATCAATCAACTTAACTCATCACGTAAATGATGAAAGAAAAAGTATCTTCAGTTTTCAAAAACGCTTCGTCAGAAGCTGCAAGAAATGCAAGTGATGAAGAACAAATTTGGGAAAGTCTGAGAGGGCTAATCGTTTTTGGATTAGTTGTTGAGGTACTAATCTTATTCTTGCTAAGCGTATTAGATATTCAATATGAATTATTTGGAATGCAAATTGCATATACAGCAGCAGTAATAGGCGTACCAATATTTGTTGTTGGTTGTATTATTCTTACATGGGGAAATAAAAAATTCAAGACTAATGATTAATTTTCTAATTCTCCGATTTGAATTTGCCATTGACTTTGATAAACTCCATTAGAAATTATTAATTCTTCGTGCGTTCCTCTTTCAACAACAACACCATCGACCATTGAAAGAATTTCATTAGCATTCCTTATTGTAGATAGTCTATGAGCAACTGCTACTGTAGTCCTTTCCCCTCCTGAATCCAATAAGTTTTGTTGTATCCTTTTTTCTGTTTCTGCATCTAAAGCAGATGATGCTTCATCTAAAATTAATAGAGAAGGGTTCTTCAAAAGTGCCCTTGCTAATGAGATCCTTGCTTTTTGGCCACCACTTAATTTAACTCCTCTCCCACCAACCTTTGTTTCTAGGCCTTGTTCTTGTGAATTAACAAAATCTGTAGCACCAGCTAAATCTAATGCATGATTTACTTCATCAACTGTACTTTCTCTTGCATACACCACATTGTCCTCAATAGTGCCATAAAATAAAAATGGATCTTGACTAACGAAACCAAGTTGATTCCTTATAGATTCCAAAGTGAATTTTTGAATATTAACTCCATTAATTAATATCTCACCTTTGTTAGGTTCATAAAATCTCAATAATAATTTTAAAATTGTGGATTTACCTGCTCCAGTATGACCCATAATTCCAAGAAAATCGCCACATTTTAAATTAAATGAAATTCCATTCAATACAGCAGTTTCTGTCTCAGGATATGTGAAATGTACATCTTTAAACTCAATTGAATCAATACCTCCTTCAAGATCTACTGCATCAGGAATATCAAAAATTGTAGGTTCTAAATCTGTAATTGCAAAAACCCTCCTTGCTGCTGCTTCTCCTCTTTGTAATTGATTTAACAATACTCCAAAAATAAATAATGGGAATGTCATTCTAGTACTAATCAACAAAAAGGTTACAAAGTTACCTACAGAAATCTCATCTCCCGCAACTAAATAACCACCTGCAGTAACCAATGTTCCAAATGCTATTCCTGCAACTGCATATAATCCAGGAATAAATCTATTTCTCACTGCTGAAGCACCTATTGCTTGATTTCTATAAGTTTCAGATTCGAAGCTTACTCTGTCTAATTCATAACTTTGAGCGTTATATGCCTGAACAACTGAAATACCACTAATCAAATTTTCAAGTATTGAATTAATATCTCCTGTTGATTCTCTTTGTTTACGGTATTTTCTTTGCACTCTTGTTGAAAACCACCAAACCAGTGGGAAAATAAGTAATAATGGCCCAAACAATACTGCAACTAATTTCCAAGACATCAAAAATAAAATTACAAACGCTGTAAATGTCGTAATTATTAATCTAATAATTGATGTTGAAGAATCTGAAATTACATCCTCTAATTGATTTACATCTGATGATAAAATTGACATCAAGGCTCCTGTTTGCCTTAAATCATAATAAGACACTTCCATTTTTACTAGATTTTTTGTAGCATCCATTCTTAAATCGTGTTGGACTTTGTAACCCAAAGATTGCCAAGAATAATCACTAATTCCCTGAAAAATTGCAAGCATTGTAAAACAAGAAAATATCAACAAACCATAACCTAGTTCAGGGTTACTAGAAATTAAATCAATAAGAAAACTTGGCCCTGTTAATGCTCCACTTTGATAATAATCAACTGCTAAACCCATTGCTACAAAAGGTATTAAATCAAATGCTCTTGCAAAGGCATTAGTACCAATTCCTAAAAATGCCCTTCTCCAATAATTTTTAACATAAGGTATTATTCTCCAAATTTTCTTACCAAAAAGTTGTTTTTGGTCTTCAATATCCTCATCTTTAGAGGAGATGTCCGCGTCTTTCACGACTAGTGCTCATGCATTCAGTATACAATTCTTCTTCATCTAAGTGAAGAACTGATATCCAAAGGATTGATTTGGCGGCAGGTAATGGAGCAACCAGTGGCAATAGTATGGATTATAAGAACCAAATAAGTTTTCAACCAAAAAAAGTGCTTATCATTGCACTTACATTAATACTAATATTTCCCAGTTGGGCAATTGCTGAAACTATAAAAAGCGGAGATGATGTTAATTCTTTTGAGACTAATGTCGATTTAAAAACACTTGCAGAAATGAATATTTTTCCTAATTCTGATCTTTCTTCAGGATGGAATTTGGAAACCAAAGACAATAATGAAAACATAATGCTACGCTTTCGTAATGCTGATCCAATAAATACCAATCAATGGTCAACTCTTTTTGGCGATATTGTTGATGGATGGCATATACTTCAACATACAATGCCTGTTCCATCAGAATGGTTAGGTGAATTGAATGATGCTGGTATTGAGTGTCATTCATACATTCCAAATGGTGCATTTCATTGTTTAGTGCAATCAAAATCAATTCAAGAATTAGAAAATTTAGAAGTTGAAGGCATTATGGTTTTTGATCCTACAGATAAAATCCATCCAATGGTTGATGAATTGCTAGCAAATGAATTTGAGGATGGTTTTTATTTTAATGGAAAAGG
>CATFLP010000007.1 GCA_949514915.1 Methanobacteriota archaeon
CCATCATTCCAAACCATGTCGGGAGATGTAGAATAACAATATGCATTATAATTTTGACCTAGCCAATAAAGAGTGTGGCACGTGTCAATACCAATCATTGTATAATTCATCGTAAAGGTTCCATTTCCGCTATTACTTATCCAAGGGGTTGGGTCACTATTGTCTCCAATCCCATCCCCATCTGTATCGAAACACTCTGTTGAGTTTAGTGGTGCCCAATCCATATTATCGGGGCAAGTGTCCCCATCATCATCATTATCTTCGATTAAATTAGTTTGACAATTAGGAATCGGATCATTTGCGCCATCTAAAATATTGTCAGGCAGACCATCCCCATCTGTATCTGTTGTAGCACATTCATCATCAGGGAATGCATCCATCCAATCTAATACTCCATCCCCATCTGTATCTGTATAATCAAATTCACAATCATAATATTGTGAATCTATAACTTCGGCTTCTAAATGTCCATTTGATTGGTTCTCAACATCTTGAGTTGAAATGACTGTAGGGAATGTCATATTGCTACTTTGTGTTAAGTTATCTCTAGAAACAAACATACCAATACTTTGTCCATTAGTATTGTAAATATGCCAAGAAATAATATCATAAGGAAAGGGACCTAAAACAAAAGCACTCCATACATCAGCCACATGCCCTTGTTCTTTATCACAAATATGTGTTAATACAACAGGGTTTTGTTCAGCCATAGGGTTTGCTACAAATTCTATCTGATATGGTCTAGCATTTTCGATATTTGAATTGTCAATTGTGTCAGGTTTTACGTAAAGGAAATGTGCGGAATTGTTTGCCCACATTAAATTGTTTACAGGATCTAATGGGTCACATATGCCATCACCATCCGTATCTTGAGGTATTGAGTTTGGATTATTTGGATCTGATTGACAATCTATTTCATCAGTATTATTCCAACCATCGTTATCCTCATCTTGATCTGCGTTATCTCCAACACCGTCACCGTCTGAATCAGTTGTTTCATTGGGATCATTTGGGAAGGCATCTGCATTATCTCCAACACCGTCACCGTCTGAATCAGTTGTTTCATTGGGATCATTTGGGAAAGCATCTGCATTATCTCCAACGCCGTCTTGATCCGAATCTGCAATAACTGTAACAGTTCTTTGTATTGTAATTGCTGAATTTCCATGAGAATCTGTAACATCATAATCAATTGTATATGTTCCTGGTACTGCCAAATTAACAACCTGTCCAGATAATTCAACCAAGTGTGAGATGGGGCCGTCTTCAGCGTCTGTAGCTAATGCTCCCTGATCAACATAAGTGCCGTCGTTGTCCTGAATAACTGTCATCTCCGCGTCACCAATTATAGTAAGTACGGGTATGGTATTTGTAGTATAATTTGGATCGTTTGGGAATGCATCTATATTGTCGCTAACACCATCCCCGTCAGTATCTACTGTTTCATTACCTGTATTATTGCCTGTAGTTTCATTACCTGTATTATTATCTGCAGTTTCATTACCTGTATTATTGCCTGTAGTTTCATTACCTGTATTATTGCCTGTAGTTTCATTACCTGTATTATTATCTGCAGTTTCATTTTCTCCACTATTGTTTTCATTTTCTTCACCGACAATAATTGTTCCATCATCTGTAACACATCCTGCTAAAGCAGATGAAAAAATCATCATAATTGCTAATAATATTGTCTTCAACTTTCCTTGATTAACTAATGGGCTCATAATTAATCGTAAAAGAAGCCAAATAATAATTTAACTGTTTAACAAGAAATTATATGATAGGGTAATTGGGGTAAATTATGGCTGACATATTTGGATATGGCGAAAAGGATAGGACAAATGTTGTCTATCTACTTATTTTTCTAGTTTCTATCTTTTCAATATTCTTTTTTGTTCAAAATGATTTGAAAGGTTTGCTAATTAGCGGAGGGGTAAATTCTTCTTCTACCTGGGTGCCATTAATATTGATTGCAATCTTTAGAACTCTTTGTGCTGCTCTTGCATTCCATACGCTCATTTGGTGGATGTTATTGGATAAAAAAGGAGGATTTATGAATGCTTATTTTAGAAAAGAAAAAGAAGTTTTATCAATTCATATATATCATTTAGAACGTTTTGTAACATTTAGTTCTTGGAATTTAATAATTTTTTGTTTAACTTTTATCACTTCTGCTACATTGAGTTGGTTTGAATTTTTTGAACTTTATAGTCCAGAATTATTTCACATTATATCTTCAGTATTACTTTCAACATCATTAGGCATGGCAACTGTCACAGCTACTGTAATAACTTATGTTATTGTTCCACTTGCCATAAAAAAAGGTTCTGAAATTGATCATTTATTTGAACCACATCAAATGGTAATGCATAATTGGGCAGTGATATTTTTAATTGCGGATGTTATCTTTACTGTCCCCCTTTTATCTTGGAAATTTGCAATATTCGGGCTTGTAATTGGAATCTTGTATGTTGTTTTTGCATATATATTTGCAATATGGGGCAAAGGATATTATGTGTACAGTTTTATTGATCCAAGACTGAAATATGCGCCATTTATTATGCTAATATTGGCATTAATGATAGGGTTATTCTACATCTTCGTATGGGTAGGAATAAAAATTATAGAATGGAATAATTTAATTGGTAGTATGATTTTAATTGGGTGGATTTATTCGATTGTGTTATTTAAACCTAAATCAATTGTATTGTTTAAACCTAAAATTACTTGATAAAAAATCTCTCTAATAATTTATGTATTCTTTTACCATAAGGAGGGTAAGCTAATCGAAGAGGATTAATTCTTCCTTTGAATACTACAGGCTTTGCTTGTGAAAATGTTTCAAATCCTTCTTTGCCGTGGTATTGGCCCATACCAGAGGCACCCACTCCGCCAAAAGGTAAACTTTTAATCGCAAATTGAATTACTGTATCATTAAAAACAACCCCTCCTGAACGTGTTTCTTTAATGATCTTCTTTTTGATTTTTGTATCGTTTCCAAAATAATATAATGCCAATGGTTTTTCATTCATATTTATCATTTTTATAGGTTCAGAAATATCTGAATATGGAATTAGAGGTAGTAATGGCCCAAATATTTCTGTTTGTGAAAGTTCCATATCTCCCGTGGTATCAAAAATCAAATGTGGAGATATTTTTCTAGAATTATCCCAATCTCCAATTTCTTCAATTCTTGCCCCTTTGTCTTTTGCATCTTTTATTAAATTCATTAATCTATCATAATGGAATTTATTTATGATGCAAGAATATCCTTCATCATTTTCTCCATTTGGATACATTTTTTCGAATGACTTTCGATATTCCATTACAAATTCTGAGATTAGGTTTTGTGGAATGTATATATGGTCTGGAGCAATGCATGTTTGACCTGAATTAATTGATTTCCCAAAACAAATTCTTCTAGCTGCTGAAGATATATTGGCATCGGGACCAATAATTGTAGGGCTTTTACCTCCTAACTCAAGAGTTACTGGAGTTAAATTATCTGCTGCTGAAGCCATAACTAATTTCCCAGTTTTTGTTGAGCCTGTAAACATTAAATGATCAAAGGGTAGTTTTGAAAATTCAATTCCTACACTTACATCTCCGCAACAAATTGCAACATATTCCTT
Organism: Methanobacteriota archaeon; assembly: GCA_949514915.1. Taxonomy (GTDB): domain Archaea; phylum Thermoplasmatota; class Poseidoniia; order Poseidoniales; family Poseidoniaceae; genus MGIIa-I. The sequence goes on from CATFLP010000007.1 coordinate 3,633, forward strand.
CTCAAAATATTTAGAAATAAGAACATGTAATAATTCTGAAGTTTTTGGTGAATGCTC
>CATFLP010000008.1 GCA_949514915.1 Methanobacteriota archaeon
CTGTTTCTGTAAAAATAGCTTCAATAATTAGGCCTATGGCTGCGAGTGTGTCTGTTGAAAGTGGAGGTATGCACAGTACAGGGATAGTTAGTGGGTTTGAAACATTTAACATGCTATCTGTACTTTCAGATGAAACCACAGATCCTTTCGACACCTGTGATGGTGCAAAGGGTTACTTGAACCGGTGGGCGGGAATGGGTAGTCCAGGATATGAGTGTGGGGCTGATTTCCTAGTTGCTGAATTTACCGAATATGGATATGATAACGTAGAAAGACATCGTTTCCAATATATTGAAGGGAATCCTGAAGCATACAATATCTGTGCATACAAAGAGGGTTATGAATATCCAGATGAATGGATGGTTATTGGTGCTCACTTCGATATTGCACCAATAATTGCACCCACTCCTGTAGATATGGGCGCTCCTAGAGGTTATGGAACTCGTGTTGGAGCATATGATAACACAGTTGGAACTTCTGTAGTACTAAATATGGCCGAGGCGATGTTTGATATCCCTACAAGAAGAGGTATTGTTTTCTGTTTGTGGAGTAGTGAAGAAGGTGGAAAAAGAGGTAGTATCGCATGGGTAGATGATATTCCTGACGAAATTACAATTTCAAACTACATCAATATTGACATGGGTGGTGTAAATTGGCCTGGAAATGGCACTCCTTCTGATCGTGTTGGCCCTGATGGAACAGGGTCCTATCCTGCAAGTCAAGAAAATTGGCCATTCCGAGTATATATTGGTCCTGACACTGAAGAAGATGTTATCAACCAACCAAAAATGGTTTATCTTGCAGAATGGTTAGCTGGAGATGCATTAGGGGTTGAGGAGCAATTAGCTGTCCTCAATGGAGAGTTAGGTGCTGCATGGGCTGAAGCAGGTGAGCCTGGAGTTATCATAAATGAAGCCACGACTGCACGAAGTGATCATGCTTCCTTCCAAGCAATTGATACTGTTACGGTTGGATTTGGTGGTTTGGTAGATGGATATGACTGTTATCACCAAACATGTGATACAATTGATGAAATGTTATATTGGATGGAAAATGATCATGCTTCTGGAATGGAGAATCTTATCAACTCTGTTGATTTGATGACTTGGTATGGAACTATGATTTTTCTACATTTGGATCATCAACCAATTTTAAATTCGTACTTATGATTAATTATGCGATAATCGTGTTTGAAAGAGATAAGATTATTCCCATAGTATATCCGGTGAATTGTGAATATACTAATATTCCAAAAAGTACAATTGTTAACCAAAAATAATTTTCTGACCACCCTTTTACTTTTAAACCATCAAGGGGGCCCCAAGGTATCATATTGAATAGCCCTAAAATAGCATTAATCCAAAGCCAAGTACTTACTGTCATATATCCTATTCCTTTTAATGATAAGCCATTGGATGTTAATGGATATATGGCCTCAGTTATCCCCATTAAAATAAACAATAAAATTCCCAATGGAATTGCTATTAAAAATAAAAATAAA
>CATFLP010000009.1 GCA_949514915.1 Methanobacteriota archaeon
GGAACTCTTGAATACGAACTTTATGTATTTCTTAATTTTGCTATCGAAGGTTATTTTACGGCTAATGCAATAGGATTTATACTGTTTTTAAGTGAAATGCCACGTAATAAAAACAAAAGAAGTAGTAAATCAAATCAAAAAGGTAAATGGAAACCTAAAGCCTGGGATATTGGAGATGCCACAAAAGAAGTTGAAGTTGGACTAATAACAAATAATGAAAATGAGGAGACTATTGTTTCTGATGAAATTGCCAAACAAAGGAAACAATATGAAGAAGAAGTTCAAAGAAATACATTGGATATTATTCCAGAAAAAGCTCCCGTAGAACAACCAGACAAATTGGAAGGCGGAGATGACTCCGCTCTAAAGGGTAAATTAAATTCTGATAAGAGAATTCAACGCGTATCCGATATTTATGATTTAATGGAAGAAAAATAATTCTTTCAACTATCGCTTTCATCTACCAATATGCTTTGTTCTGCTACTCTGTCTAATGCTTCTGCTCTTCTTGCACGACCTACCAGATAAACAACTCCAAGAAGACTTGTTGTCAAGACCAATACTCCAAGAGGTAATGCCCATACAGAAAGAACTTCTGCAGCAACATCAATAATTGGATTGTTTGAATTTAAATCTCCAACTGCTTTGATATTATCTTTCTCATCTGTCTCAATGATTTCATTATTTGGGTCAATAATAATTACTACATCATGGAAACCAGCTTCAATAGGATATAGGAGTGTGATTTCTACCTCTAAAGGCACTCCATCATCTCCTGGTTCTCTAATTGCACCAATTACTTGTCTGAATACAATATTATCTTCATCGCAACCATTGTCTTCTATATCTGAAGTTGATTGATCTCTACACATAATAACTTCAACATTATCTGCTTGCGCATTACCATCGTTAGTGATTTTAATTGAAATCGGTATTGTATCTCCTACGGAACCTTGTGTTTCTGCTGGTGGGTTAACTTCTATGAGATTTAAATTCGGTGCTCTTAATCTCAACATAATTACTTGTTCATTTGTATCTGCAGCTGAATCTGCCCATGTTGATGTCTCGTCATAATCTCCTCCTTCTGCAGATGAACCAACTGGAGTTGTGACTTTCAATCCTAATTCACGGTCATTTAGTTTAGCTTCAGGGCTAACATCTATACTAGCGACAAGAGTTATTGTTTCATATGCCTGCATTGAAGGTATCATCCAAACTCCTCCATTACTTACGAAATAACAACGGCCTTCTTCAATTGCTTCCGAAACAACATTCGCTTCAAGACAATCTTTTTGTGTTGGTACTTCAGAACCGAAATTTTCTAATTCTGACCATCTAATTGCCCATGAAGTTAATACGCCAAATCCTGGATCTTCATTCCATTGATCACTGCTCATTGTATGAATATTCAAAAATGCATCATCTACTACATTCCCATTATTTGTAACATTAACAATATATTGTACGGTTCTACCTGGAGCTGCAATTTTAATTTCATTCTCAACTAAATCATCTATCGTAATCTGCATATCATGGAATTCTCTTACAGTAATTCCAATTGTAATTAATTCTCTTAAATGCGTCTTTTCAGAATCTGACTCACCTTGATAGGCTTCTTCACTAAATAACCCAATCTCCATTACATATTGGCCAGCTTCAACTTGGTCTGGAACATTTGCAATGATTTCTAAATCCTTTATATCGCCTCTTTGCAATCCATTTTCTGTAGGATACAAAGAATCTGAATCTCTAGGAATATAAATGTCCCAAAGTTGGTTTATACCTGTTGAATTAGTCATTGAAAGTAATCTTACATCATAACGATCTGGAGTATTACCATCATTCAAAATTGCCATTGGAATTGGTAAAGATTCTCCTGGATCTACTTCAAAATTAGTTTCATTTACTGATGCTTCTAATTCATATATCGAATTCACTCTTGTTGAAAGTATCACTGAATCAGACACTCTAGGGAACCCTTCCAAATGTGCTTTGATTGTGATTGAAGGACCTAAACCTGCTGAAGCAAAATCATAATCTGAAGGTGCACAAATTTCTACTACAATCTGTTCAGGCCGATCTACTGTCCATGGTCGAGGTGTTGATAATTCTACTTCATTGCCTAATGGTGCATTAAATTCATCAAAGTCTACACTAACTCTCCAATTATTTTCTGCCCATTCCAATGGATCTGCGCCCACTGGCATTTCTTCAGGTGCGTCTGGCAAAGTAAAAATTAATCTACCATCTTGATAATTTTTAGAAACTTCAATTACATATCTTGCACATTCGCCTGGATCTATTGATTTACTTGTTTCTTCTGGATTGAGATCTATATTTCCTGTGGTACGTAATTCAACAAAGATCTTCAAAACCAAGGTATCCCAATTTCCTCTATTTGGACTTAATCTTAGTGGATCTTCTCCAGTTGACCAACCATGTAAATTAATTGCCTCATCGGTTGGATTCTGCGTAGATGGAATACTGATACTCAATGATTCTGTTACTGATTGTTGAGGGTCTAAAGAAACATTCAATGGGAATGTTACTCCCCATCCAAATGGTAAATTCCATGCAGCCCCACCTTCTATTGTTTGTGGATCATAGAAGGCAAATGTATCAAACACATTTCCAGTATTTGTAATTGTGATTGAGAATTTCGCTGTTTTACCTTGTTCTACTTCAACGAGAGAATGGCTAGCATCAAGATCTATACCATATTCAATATCCATTAGAGTAATAGTTAGCCTTGCCGACCTTATCGCGGGATCTTTTATTGACATCGCTACTACTGAGATATTCGCAAATTGATCTTGGAGTCCTGCGGCCTGATAGATATTAGGTGCCCTTACTCTCATAAATACATCAACAGTTTCTCCTCCTGCAAGATATATTTGTGTATCTTCAAAAATTGCGGTGTTATTACTAGAGAAATACAATGTTGCTGACCAATCTAATGGTACACCTTCAAGAGTTAAAGAATAAGTGTCTGCAACAATATCAGATGGGCCTGGTGTTGAATTATTAACTGTTAAATTATACATTGTTTGTTCACCAGGTTCTATTTCATGGAAATAAGTCTCTCCTGGTTGGAATGTAACATCTACAATACCGGTAAGAACATGTGAATAGCACAAGGTGTAAATGTAACTATTACTATTTTCATCACAAGTATTGGTGTCTGCCCATACTAAATGGGCGCCATTTCCTAAATCATTTGCAAATCCAGGAGGGGTCCCCTGTTCAGGTGTTCTGCCAGAATTAGGTCCCAATTTATCTGAATTCCAACTTGTTAACTCTGATGTTTCCCAAGGATCTAAAACTAATTCTCCTGCACCAGTGTCATCTGTAGCATTTAATCTTGTATATTGAATTTCTTCGCCAGCTGACATGTTATCATTATCTAACCATGCTAGATGTGCATTATCCAATTGATCTACAATAATTGCAGGATGAGTACTAGATGGTGCCCATGGCCTGTTTTGCGTTACTTCTCCTAAATCGGAAACTCTAGTATCATCAATTTTCTTAATTTGATATGTAGAAAGTCCATCAGGGACTCCATCCCAATCTCCTGCTCCACGCATACGTAATTTGGAATAATAAATTTCATAATTATCATCTTTCTTGAATCCATAATCTCTAGTATCCATCCAAGTAACATGTGCGTTTTGTTCACTATCAAATGCAATAGATGGGTGTAATGAAAAAGCATCATCAATTGTAATTCTTGTATCATTAACTACTACTAAATGTCCTTCTTCTCCCCTACCTAAATCTTCAGTATATTTGCCTCCAGTGGTTGTAGTTGCAGAATCTCCAGGTTGCCAATTTGGATCCATATTATTGTTTAATTTGGCCCAAGGATCTAAAACGGTGGTGTAAATTTCTCTACTATTATTTGTTGCTACAAATACTAATGCATCAATAAGTAATGCCATTTGATTTCCAGTATTTGATGCTGGGAAATCATAAACTGCTCCTCCTGCATCTGTTGTTCTAACCGATGTTCCAGGGCATGCTCCAATAGAAGTATCACTTGTATCTCCATCAGGACAAAATGATAAATCTTGAAATCTATCTTTCGTATTCCCCCAACCGTCACCTACAAGTCCTACAGGAATAATTCCTGCATTAACACAAGAGTCGTGAGCTTCATTAATGGTTGTAGTATATTGTGCATCACTTCCTTCATCACCATTAAATGGCCCTTCATCACTTACTGGAAGTAAAATCTTAGTTGCATTAGGATTCCACTTATGATCATCTGATGTTGGAGGGTTTCCTGGAATGTTTCCATTATTGTCTCTCCAAGATAAGCACGCCCAAGTACTGCCTGGACCCCAATCTTCACCTTCTCCTGTAATGTATGTTCCTCCATTGTAAATAGCATCATTCATCCATCTAATGCCTCCGCTATCTTCTCCATCAGCACCACCCAAATGTGAGCTTCTTGGTCCAGCACCATTCTTGTAGTGAGGGGCGCAATTACCTGATTGCATAGCACTAGGTGCTCCCCATGTTGAGTATAATCCATAAATAGTTTCAAACACAGTCATGTTCGCCTTTTCAAGCATAGGTTTAATCCCTTCAAATTGACCTCCTCCACTAAATTGACCTCCATAAATTACAGTACAAACATCAGCCCATTCATTACTCATTGAACCTGAAGTATCAATTAAGAATACAAGTTCTACTTTTCCTCCTCTTGTATCATCCCATACAATTTGGACTTTGTCTTGTGCATCTACTGCAATATCTGGATGTCCTTTGTGCCCAATAATTGGTGTTATCAATGTATCATCAATTTTAGTAATTGCTTGATTTATTGGATAATCTGGAAGTAGCATTGTGTAGTAAATTTGTGGTTGGGAGTAAAACTTGTCTAATTCGTCCCATGAATCTTCCCAAGTAATATGCACTCCTCCTAATGAGTCAACTGCTATCGCAGGCCAATCTCTATTCTTGCTTTTTTGTACAACAACTGTATCATCTATTGCACTAATTACTGTATCAAGTGCTGCATCTCCATCTTGATCATCCATTGCTGCATTTATTGCAGTATATTTTATTGAGTGCTGTCCAGATCCTTTATCAGCCCAAACAATGTGTACAAAGTCATTATCATCCACTGCGATATCTGGATGCCATGCTTTTACTTGGCCAGCGTTAGAAATTCTAGTGGCATCAATTAATACATTACCTCTAGCATCTAATAATTTGTAAAATAAATGATTAGTATTCTCTGACCAAACAACATGAACGTTGCCTTGAGAATCTGAAGCAACAGTAGGCATCCGTAAACTTACAGAAGAATCTTCTACAATTTCGATTGCTTCTGATATCACTACAGATCCTGCCGATGCAGGGGGCACACCCATTGCAGAAAAACTTGCTAAAATCATCACTAAAACTAAAAACACACTACGTAATTTTTCACTCATCTAAACACCTATCGCTTGGTACTGTAATTAATTAAGAAATCATTATACTTAATAGCAACCGTTTGAGGTCACTATTTATTTTCAATGTGACCTCAAAACTGAAACGATAAATGGAAGTCCCCTTTAATTGTGGGAGACGACGATAATCTTCTAATTCGGGCCGAAAACCTGACTGTTTTTAGGGGCCCTCAAAAAATAATCAATAATGCAAATTTAGAATTAAGAGAAGGAGAAATTATTGTATTAAATGGTGAAAATGGTTGTGGAAAATCGACATTCATAGAAGCCATGGCAAATATGATTGCTCCCCAAAAAGGTACGATAGTGCAAACTAAGCCGTTATTTGGGTTAACATTACAACAAAACGGAATTAACGGTGATGAATTAGTAAATGAAAGAATGTTGTCCTCAATGATGGTTTCTAATGGAGATCCTGCAGATATGGACGGCGTTCTAGAACACTGGAATATGTTACACCGAAAATCCGATCTTATTGCACATCTTTCTTTTGGTATGAAAAGAAAAATTGCTGTGATACAAGGTTTGATGCCTGCTTATTGTTCAAATTCGCCAAAATTCTGTCTTCTTGATGAGCCTACGGAAGGATTAGATAAAAATTCAGTAGAATTGTTAGCTAATGATTTACTCACTCTTGCATCAAAAGGCCACGGATTCATAATTGCCACTCATGATTCAAGAATCTCTAAAATTGCCACAAACATTTGTGATATTAAAGATGGGAAAATAACTAATAATACTACAGAGAAAAAAGATGCTTTTGAAAATAAATTACCTAAGATTAATGAAAAAATGGGTAACGCCTCAACAGCAAAATCGATTTGGTCAGGGAATATTAGTAAAAGAACTAAATTACCATTGCTAAAAAGAGGGTTGCCATTAATTACAAGTTTATTGGTAATTGCAGGTCTATTGATGGAATTAAATAATGAAAATATTCCTTTGAATTTAGTTGGGGGATTAATATTGTTACCAGGGTTTTTGGCTGCATTAATCAAACCCGCTGAATTAAATTATCTTCAAGAAAATAGATGTGGAGATTGGTGGAAAGCAATGATCAATGAACCAATTGTCCCTCGTACTACACTTTCAGAGATTTTAATTGTATTTTTTGCGCCATTCATAACTTCATTATTAGTTTTAGATGGTTCATTGCCTGATGATAAAATTATGATGGTTTTCTGTTCCATAACAATCTTACTTGTGATGTATGCAAACAATGCAATTTATTCTCTTGCTGAAAATATGCCTAGAAGAAATTCCACATTTATTCCATTATTAACTTTGATTTTAATCTGGCCATTTTTAATTACAAGTGATATGATAATGACTGGAGAAATTAATAATTCAATAAATGAAATAATTATTGTTATTGTGATTCCTTGCATAATTTATCTCATAGTACCAACACTATCAAAAAAGTAAACCCTTAGGGAGTTCTTGATGGCTAATTCCAAACTGGGCATTATGTTCTTTATGAGTGGTTTGGGTGTTGCAGGTGCAGGTTTATTACTCGGCTTATTTTATGCACCAAGTGTTTCTTCTGAAGAATGGAATGCGCCAGAAGCATATCGCATCATTTTTTGGCATGTACCTACTGCATGGACCAGTTTTATTACATTTGGAATGTTATTTGTTGGTTCTCTTGGTTGGATGTGGAAAAGAGAAGAGTGGGCTTGGAAATTAAGTGGTATTTCTGCAGAATTATCTCTTTTGTATGGATTATGTGTAGTGGTTTCTGGGACTATTTGGGGCATGGCTGAATGGGGAGTTCCTTGGGATTGGGGAGATGTAAGATTAAACACTTATGCAGTTCTTTCTGGGCTTGCACTTTATCTGGTAATGTCAAGAAAAAGTCAGCCAGATACTCCTGAATATAGAGATGTTTATTCTGGAATTGGATTATTTGGATTTCTTTTGGTTCCATTGACCTATTTTGCAACTATTGCTTGGCAAGTTAGGCACCCGGCTCCAATTGTAGGCCCTGCATCAGAACCTAATTCAGTAGATCCTGTGATATATCAAGTGTGGCTATTATCATTTGCAGGATTCTTACTATTGATGATTGGGCAAGCAATTCTTAGTTCAAGAGTATATTCCGAGGAAATTCGTTTAGAAAAATTACAAACAATCATAGATGAGATGAATGAGGGATAACTAAATGGCCAATGACGTAGTATTCTTAGGTCTTGCTTATGCAGCAATGATTGGGCTTATTGGATGGTTTAGTTGGCAACTTTATGTAAGGATGGAAAGTGTCAATAAAAGATTAGAATCCACTGAAAAAATATTGAAAAAAGAGGATTAAACCCAGTCGCTTGGGTCAAATTCAGAACCAAATCCACCTGATTCGTCTCCTTCAACAATATTGTCTTGAGATCCTGTTATTGTGTTATCTTGTTTCTTAATCTCTCCTTTCTTGCCCCAATCATCTACAGGACCTTGTTCTCTTGTTCCAGGCCCAAATTGAAATTTTATTTCATGAATGATACTAAGTTTTGCTAACCATAATCTACGTAAAGATTGCATTAATTCATTTTGAGTAAGGCCATCGATCCATATTGGTTCACTAACATTGAAAGCTTGGAGTGGCCCCACTCCTCTGACTCCGTTTTCATGTCCAAGATGTACAACCCAATCGGTGCCTGTTTGTGTCAATGTCATACGAACTCTATGAAGCCAACTTATCCATGCTCTTTTATCTGCAGTCCGCATTTTTTTCATGTTCTTTTGTTGGCCACCATCGACCCTTGTTCCACTACTTATTGCAACTAAATTTCTATTTTTAGGCATTGAAATATTAAATGTGTGTCCTGTAGGCCCTGGTGGGAATTTAATTAGCATATGGAAATGTGCTTTTTCATTTGCATGATCTTGTGATTCTATGGATTCGGATGTAAACCAATTTCTAATTGCTTCTTCTACTTCTGAAGGCCCCATATTGCCTCGGTAATGATAATTAGTTATGACCGCTTTGTTCTAATAATCTTTAATTTTCAAATTTAATGAATCTAATAATTTTTCCAATTCATTAATTAATTTGCTTTTTTGTAAACCATTAATTCTAATTTCCCATAATATGTCATTAAAGGAATCCAAGCAATAAGTTAGACTGATTCTATTAATTAGCCAAAATAAGGGAAACATAAATGTCCAAATTGCTAAATAAAATGGTACAGATTGAAACAAAGTGATTTGTTCCCATCCCATTATTGCAGGTCTAATATCTAAAAAGAATGCAAGTAAGAAGACGGAAAATGCTGCCATGAGTGGCCAAAATATGAATGGAGTAAGTATGAAACCAGCAAAATGTATCGATGTTCTTGCATCTTCTCCTTCATCTGTAACATTACCTAA
>CATFLP010000010.1 GCA_949514915.1 Methanobacteriota archaeon
CCCACTAGTAAACCCGAGGTTACCTAGGAGGGGGTAGGTTAAAAACTACTCTAATAATTCTCAACCGTCCCATTCTTTCCATTTGTCACTAGAAGTATCTTCAGGGTACTCTTTTGTTTTAGGTAAATCTTGTCTTTTTTCTTCTGCTAATCTTTGTTCTTCTCTACGAAGCCCCTCTTTTTTAGCGGCTTTCATTGTCCTTTGAAGCTCATTATTATCGGGCCTATCTACAAAAGGAGCGGGAATGGAATTTTTCTCCTTTTCTTCCTTAATTTCAATTTTCAATGTTTCTTTCATCTTTTCATTACCATGTATTGCTCTGTATAACTCATCAGTATTTGGAATTCTATCTTGCTCTTTTAATAATTCTAAATGTGTTGGTTCTTCAAGAGGAGAATCATTTGTAATTATTTTAATATTCAATGCTTTTGGATTCGGCCTATTGATCACAAACCATACAATGATTACGGGGATTAAACATATTGAAGTTAAACAACCCAATAATGAACCGATTAATATGTCATTTTCTTGAAGTGAATTTATCATTTCACTTTCATTAATAAGCCAAATTGTTCCCCCTGCGGAGTTTTGTAATTCTACTTCGCGTGTTTCAATAAATACCCATGTTGCAACAGCATCATAAGTTTCACCATTTTCATTGAATAAAGAAGTCACTATACTAGTAGAATTAGGTTTCAAATCATTTTGACTTTCCTGATCAATAAGTAAGATGCCATTATTATTCACATTATCACTAGATTTTACAAATACAGTATAGATGTTTTGAGAATATAAAGTAATGGCACTTGATTCATTATTTCCTAAGCTTATCATATGGGATGGATGCGTTTTTTCAGGATTTGTTAATTCTTCAAACTCATCTGCTTGAGTTGATATGCCGATTATTGGGACAATTAAAAAGAATAAAAAAGAAATTAACAATACTTTTGTGGTTTTATACGACCAAGTTGTAGGCTGCTCAATCATATCGCTCAAATAAGTCCAAGTTGTTTAATTTTATCAAGCCAATCCTAATTCTGCCAATTTTTCAGGTAAATATGTGTCAGTTACGAAATCTAAACCATACTTTGCTAAAGATTGTTGTTCTGCCTTTTTACCTAATTTTAACATTGTATTGATTTGTTCTTGCCAATATCCATCTGCAAATCTTGGATCACTTAATTCAGATTTTAAAGCCTCAATATCTTTGCTTGTAAGGTCATCTGAAGGTAAATCATAAGCCACAATATCATCTGCAGTCACTCCCAAATAAGTAGCACTTGGTGTTGCTAAATATTCTGAGATATGTGCCGTTTTTATGGCTCCGTAAGCAATAGATCCAAAAATCCTAAATGACCAGGGGTCACCATCAGCAAATACTACAACTGGAAGGTTCCATTCTTCATTCATACGTTTTAGTATTCTTCGTGTTGAACGTGCAGGTTGACCTTTAAGGTGTACTAAACCACAACGATATTCTTCATCAAAACCATTTTCAATAAGTCTGTCAAACATACCACCAGTTTCTATAGCCATTATAAAATCAATATCGTGGTCCAATAATTCAATTTTTTCTCTTTCAACATTATATGGTACACCATACCCTGAATCCCCAACATCATCTCTTGCGTTAATTTTCATCCATTCTCCTCTTCTGTTTAATTCATTTATTGTGAGATTACCAATAATTCTAGAGCCATCTTCTTCAGGCCTTAATCTAAAATCTTCTCTCATGGAGGTAGTTATTATTTCCAAATCTTCTGCTAAATTATTGGATTCATTTTGTGTAGAAAATTTCCCATGTCCCCATCCTTCAGAAATATAATACATTTCTCTTAATGTAGATGATTTTCCATTATCTATCATTTCGTCAATAAATTCAACCATATGTAGGGCACGAAGAAGGTTTTTTGCACTTCCGAGACTAGATGCATCTCTTGTAGATCTCTTTTTACCATACTTATAAACGCCTAATTTTTTATCAAAATCAATATTTAATTTTGTTCTTACTGGAAGAGTCATCGTGGGAGTTTCACCCTTTTCTAATTTAGTATACATTTCTTCTACAACTTGATGCAATGCTGCTTTTGTTTCTCCTTCTTCTCTTCTTCTACTCATTCATCCACCTCCCCGTCAAATAATGTAGTTTGAAAACTCTCCTTTTGAATTTCATCACCAGTTGAGTTTTTCATTGCTCTAGATGCGACATTACTAATTGTCTCATCTATTTCTTCAGTTATGACTTCCATAGTTTCTAAAACTTCATCCGAATTTTGATTTTTCATTTCTTCTAATATTTTTTCATCAAGTTTACTCGCACCAATAACTTCTGCAGATCCCCGATAGAAAACCTCAGTTTCTGTCCAGTCACCTTTTTCCAGATTATCTAGTCCAAATTCAATGTGAGCCCTTTCGCCTGATTGTAATGTTTCTATCTTCCAAGCCCATAATCCAATAGTTTCTTTCCGGCCTCCTCTTTCATTATCAATCATTACTGCCCCTTGTTTTTCTGGCCAATTCATGAGTATTGTGTAAGATCTAGGTCTAGAGGTATAATTGTATAATATCCCTTTAACCCTAACCGTTTTACTTTCTTTGTCCCAATAGGTGCTTTGTTCCATAATGACTGCATTCATTATTTTTGAAATTGTTGATGATAATTCAGGAACAGGCTTCCCCAATAGAGAAGATGCTTTTTCTGCAATTGCAGGCAAAATATCATTGACAAGATCGAATTTTTCTTGCGCTTTCGCCATTTTCTTTTTCTTTTTCATATGTCTTCGAAGATTACGACCTAATTCCAATAAAGCCTTCCTAATTTCTTGCATTACATCATCATTAGAAGCAACAGCTTCCTTTGCTTCACTTGTAAATTGTACATTAGTACTTGCCAAATGAACTAATATTGTTGCAGGCCCTTTCGGTACACCCTTCCCTCCTGATTGTTCAAGGCCATATTGCCTCCAATCAATAGATGAAATTGCTTGAGTGAGTAAACATCCACCTTGTTGATACATTAATGGAACACGATTTGCAAATCTTAGTAATTGTACTTGTTGATCAGAAGGCATACTTCCTCCAAAGATTAATCCTACTTCAATTTGGTAAGGGTTGCCAGAAGCAACACGAGGATTTCTTGTTAATGTGGTTACAAATTTCGAATCAATTGTTTTTGAAAGACCCTTTTTAATTAATAGATCTTCAATAGGAGAAAGACAATTTGTAGGAGGAGGCAAAAATTTCACTTCTGAACAAGCATCTAGCAAACTATTGACCTGTTCAGTCTTCAATAATTTTGGTTTAGCACCTTCTGAAAGATCTGCCTTTGAACATACTTCTTTAGCAGCACGTGATGAAACGCCGCTAAAATTCTGTCTTAAGAATGAAGTAAGTTTTCTTTCTTCCGAATCTTTCAACATTCTTTGCAATTGTCCTAGGTGTATGCCGTGAGGATGTGGTTTAATTGCCTTAACAGGAGTTGGTAGATTAAGAGTTGCTCTTTTCCAACAATTTTCAATTTCTAACTCTCCATCTGAATTAATATATCTAAATGTAATATTAGCATGTGGGTTTACTATTGAAGTCATTTTTAGGTATTGAACTATTGATTGCGAACCTCTTTGAAATTTAGCTTTCATTTGAGTACGAATAAAAAGCCCGTGCTCAACAATTTGTTCATCTTCAGTCCAAATAACCCGTTCTTGACTATATTTTACAGCTTTATTTTTTCTTGTATCGATTCCCAATTTTACTTCTACTGCAGAACTCTCAGAAGCAATTTTTGATTTTACATATGTTTGCTTCCCAGTTGTTAATTGAGAATACATCACGACCCCAGTAATACCAATTCCTTGTTGCCCCCTAGATTGCCTAATTGCGTGGAATCTGCTCCCATAAAGCAACTTTCCAAATACATTTTCAATTGATTTTTGAGGGATTCCGGGTCCATTATCCTTTGCGATTAAAATCAATTGGTCTTTTGATTTGGGAACCCGTTGTATTTCAATAGTAATGTCTGGTAAAATTCTTGCTTCTTCACAAGCATCAAGTGAGTTATCTACTGCTTCCTTTACTGCAGTAATAATTGCGCGGTTTAGGGTATCAAAACCTAGAAAGTGTTTGTTTTTCTCAAAAAATTCAGATATAGCGATTTGTTTTTGGTTCGAAGCCATTTTTTCAGCAATACTCATTTTATCAACTCAGGTTTTTTGGTCCTCCTATGTCCTAATGACTTAGGGCCATCTACCGTAAAGTAGACGTGTATCTTCACGGCTAATAAGAATTTAATTTAAAATCAAAACTTAAGCGCTAAAAATAATCATTTGAATAAATCCGGGTTATAGGATGTAATCTTGCCAAAGAAAGCACTGGTTGCAACAGTTAACGGACTTGCAAGATATAGTTTCCCAGGGCCTGAACGGCCTTGATAATTTCTATTTATGGCAGAAACTGTCACTTGTTCAGGGTCTGTTGAGATTCCAGGTCCAGCACCAATACATGCCCCGCAACCTGGATTAATAATTTTCACACCAACCCGTTCAAAAATTTCAGTCCAACCTTTTTGCTTTGAAATATTTTTAACAGTCTTTGAACCGTATTGAATGTAGAATTCAACACCTTCAGCAACTTTCATCCCCTTTTCATCAGCTTTTTTACAAACCATTGCATAATATTCGAAGTCATCTTCTTTTCCAGCAGTACAAGACCCTCCATAAGCAATAGAAATACTTACATTGTCAAGATTTTCAATTAATTCACCATTTGTTGGATCTGAGGGTATGCCCTTATCAGGATTTCCAGGGTGAGCAACCATTGGTTTTATTTCATCTAAATTTATTTGATGAATTCCACCATCATATCTTGCATTTTCATCTGGATTAATGATTTTTGAGTTTAATTCTTCGTAAGAATAATTTCTTCTAGATAATAACCAATCTATTGTTGTTTCATCTGCCTCACAAATTCCTGCTTTAGAACTACATTCTGTAGCCATATTGCATAGAGTTGCTCTTTCATCCATTGAAAAAGAAGCAAGACCAGGGCCTCCAAATTCGATAGAACGATCCAATGTTAATTCTTTTCTCGCGTGGTTTGATAATATGTATAGCATAACATCTTTTGCAGTACAGCCAGGATTCAATTCACCTATCAATTCAAACCGGATACTTTCAGGAACTTTAACAAAAGTAAATCCAGAATGAATTAAACTTGCGTATTCTGTAGCTCCTACCCCATAAGCAAGAGAATTATTCACTCCACCCATGCATGTATGACTATCAGTTGCTTGAATAAAGTCTCCAATATCTACAAATTCTTCTCTAGCAACCTCATGGCAAATTCCAGGAGAAATACCATCTTCTGCAGAATAATCGCGCACTCCTGTATGTTTTTGAAAGTCAATTTGCAAATCCCTTAATGTTTGAATTTTATCTGTAAACGGTTTGAATTTAGCAACATCTGTTGCATATAGTAAATGGTCTTCAAAAACTGCAAATTTTTGTGGCTCTATTAATTTATAATCCTCTCCATATTCATTCTTTAAAAATTCATGAACTTGGGCAGTTGTAAATTCATGGCTGTATCCACCATTTACTTTGGCAATAACCGCATCACCTGGTTTTACAAATTTCTGAGATTCTGAATTTACAAGATTTTTTGCGATTATTTTCTCCGCCATTGTCATATTTCTTGTACTTGTATTATTTATTGGAAGTTCTAATTTTCCACTTTTTAATTTATTTGCAAAATTAAATAATCCACCTGATTTGATAATTTCTTGAGTAACTGGATCATATCTTGAGATAAATTCATTTAATTCTAGGTGTTCTCCATTTTGTAATTTTTTTAATATTTCATAATCACCCATCAATTGACCAAGATTAATATTATTTCTTTCATGAATTGGAGCAAATGAAGCAGCAATTACTATCTTTATTCCACTCCATCTTTCACATTGAGCAGCTGTTTCTCTACTACTACCAGTTCCTTTACGTTGCCCAGATACAATAACTTCAAAATTTCCATTTACTAATGCGTTTTCTTCAAAAACACGTTTACCATTTAACATCATTCCCGCGTAAGCATTTTTTGCAATTTCAGACGGTAAATGATCAAAGCAAACCCACGCAGGAGTCATCATATCAGTGTTTATGTCATCTAGTAGATCAGACGGCTTCAAATCTTCCATTTTTAAATCTAAACCGTCATATAATTGTTGCCTTATTAAATCCAAATCCTTGGTCAAAAAAAGAACCCGTTTGCCAGGAGAAATACCAATTAAATTCTCTGGATTGGACATATTGATTTCTCCCCTTAATTTATCGCAAGGGCCTCGTCTATTTGATAGATACACTGGAGATTAAAATAACGATAGCGTAATATTTGTAATTCTATGGCACAATTAAACAAGCCATAAGGTTTAAATAAGATAGGTTTGGGGGAGTTTAACTGTTTCTGTAGATATTAACGACTATAGAGGTGGAAATTATGGCTGAAAGACAAGAAATAGAGGATTTAGTAAAATGCCCAGATTGTGGAAGCAGATCACTTACAAGAGACGAAAGTCGTGGTGAAGTAATTTGTGACGATTGTGGATTAGTAGTAGAAGATAATGTGATTGACCAAGGTGCAGAATGGAGAGTATTTAGTCCAGAGCAAGGAGATCAAAGAGCACGTACTGGTGCGCCAATGACTGTAATGTTGCATGATAAGGGATTATCAACAGATATTGATTGGCAGAATAAGGATTATTCTGGAAAAACAATTAATTCAAGATACCGTTCACAATTTTACAGAATGAGAAAATGGCAAAAACGTAGTAGAGTAAGTAATGCTACTGAAAGAAATCTTGCAATGGCTTTAGCCGAACTTGATAGAATGGCAAGTAGATTAGATTTACCGAAATCAGTCCGTGAAGCAGCAGCAGTAAATTACAAGAAAGCAGTAGAAAAAAGATTAATTCGAGGACGTTCTATTGAAGGTGTTGCAGCAGCAAGTTTGTATGCAGCATGCCGACAATGTGGAGTTCCTAGAACATTAGATGAGATAGGGCAAGCAAGTCGTACTGGCCGTAAAGAAATTGGAAGAACATACAGATTTATGGTTAGAGAATTAAAAATGAAAATTATGCCAACAGGTCCAGAAGATTATATTTCTAGATTTTGTTCAGGTCTTGGATTAGATGCTGAGGTAGAAGCAAAAGCTCATGAGTTAATTAAATCAGCACAACAAAAAGAACTTACAAGTGGTCGTGGACCGACCGGAATTGCTGCATCTATCATCTATATTGCGAGTGTACTTTGTGGTAAACGTAGAACACAAAGAGAAGTTGCTGAAGTTGCTGGAGTTACAGAAGTTACAATTCGTAATAGATACAAAGAATTAATTCAAAACTTAAATATTGAACTTGATATTTAAATTTAAATTAGAGGAGGGATAATTCCTGAAACCTCAACAAAGAGTAAGTGAAGTTGTGAGAGAGGTTGCGAGAGCAAACTTGGTTGCTGCTTTATCTAATTCTAAATTAGATTGGCCTCTACCCCCACCTCCTCTTATGGATCCAGATTTTCCTGCTATTCATCCAGATGATGTAGATAAATTAATTGAGAAAACATTAGATATTTTTGATGCAGAATCAATTGTATTCGATAGACATTTACAAACGATTGTTGAGATAATGGTTCCATACAAAATGTCATTGACTCAGAAACCATTTAAGGAGCATGAAAAATGGTTAATAAATAGAAAAGAAGATGTTGCTGAAAGAATATTATTTGCAATATGTACAGATTGGTTTTCAAGGGCATTAGATGAATCAGTTCCAGATACAGATCGTTGGTGGATTGCAATATTTGTATTAAATGGGTTATGCCAAAAACCTAGAGGCCAATCGGTGTATCAAGGGTATCATTTGTTAGAAAGTATAGCGCTTGCAGCTCGCCCTGGTGCTTGGCATTCTACAAAAGAAGGAGGTCCACACGAAATGAGTTGGGATCCTAATGCACAAGTTCCTAGAATGGGGATATTAGTTCATGAAGCGGGTGTAGAATCTGCCTTATGGTTAATGAATAAATTAGAGGAATCTGGAGAAAGTCGTCGTCATTTACTAATTGAATGGATTGCATTGTTATTAGAACGTCAAGAGTTAGTTGGGCCATTAAAAATTGGGGAAACAATGATTAGAGTTGTGGATGATAATTATGTCGAAGTACCGATTAAATTAGCAATTTGTTTGCCAAGGTTAATAGAAGCAGATATTGAAACAGGTCTAGAATTATTAGAAAAGATTTCTAATAGGGAAGAAATAAATGTTCAAAGAAGCCTAGCAGATGTTTTAACTAGATTATTTAGAAGAATTGAATGGAAGGCTTTACCATATTTAGAAAAGATGTTGCTTTCAGAAGACAATACTGTTTTAGCCGCGGCAAGTTCCACAGTTGGAGACATTCGGTTTTTAGATGAAGAATTATTTGCAGATAAATTATCTGAATTAAGTAAGCATCCAAATTCCACAGTTAAAAGAAATTTAGTTGGGCATTTAAGAAATTACATCTCATTATTTCCAGAAGACGAAAGAGGGATTTTTAGTAGATTATGGATTGATGGTGATGAGGTACTTGCAACAAGATTACGTGAATTATTGTTAAGAATGGATGAAGTAAATACAGAATGTTTTGGTTTAATTACAAGTAATATTTTTGAAAAAGATGCATCAAGTTTATTGCCGCTTTGGGATGTTTTAGAAATAAGAAGATCAGAGAGAGTAGAAATCTGGAAAAAATATTTAGAAGGTAATGGTGAATTGCCTAAACCAATTTATTCAGATAATTTTTGATTTAGCCATTTTTTAAAATCGTCTCCGTAATCATCTCTTTTTAATGCATGTTCTATTTGCGCTTTTAACCACATTTCAGGTCTTCCAGAATCATACCACTCGTGATCATCTAAATCAACAAAATCTAATCCACCATTGCTTTCCATCCAATGTTTTTGAATTTCGATAGATTGTAATTCTCCATAAGTATCTACGGGATACTTTAATAATAAATCTTTAAAATCACCAGTAAATAGATATCTTCCACATAATACACTATTACTTGGTGCTTCTTCAATAGTTGGTTTTTCAATAATGTCAATTACTTTTCCTTTATCCTTTTGAACTACTCCAAAAGAACTTAATTCGTCATTAGAAACTTGATGAAGTCCCACAACTGGTCGAGAATTTTCATTAAATTTTTCAACTAATTTTAATGATGCATTGCTCCTTGTGAAATTCAAATTTTC
>CATFLP010000011.1 GCA_949514915.1 Methanobacteriota archaeon
ATCATTTCTTTGTTTGGAGTTCATTTCATAGCAGAAATTCGTTCAAAACATCAAGAAACTCCTATGTTTTTACTTTATTCTTGTGTATTGATGTGTTTAATATGTCAATTTAGATTTGGTTTTGATTCTTTTTGGACGGGGGTAATTACTTTTTTTGGTATACTTTTGGCGACTTTTACTAAGAAAAATATTGAGAAAATTTTGATGGTTTTAATGGGAGGTGCTGCAGCATCTCTAACATTAACTACACTTTTCCCAAACAAAACTATTCTTGAAATAAATTACTGGTGGCCAGAAGAAATTACTTCAATTTGGATTCAATTATTTTGTGTTTGTTTAATTCTTGGGCTCTATCTTCCAATGGCCGGAAAATATGAAAAAATCCTACAACCCGCTATTGCTAATGGATTAATGCTACTATCTTGTATTATATTAGCCGCAAACAATGATTCTTGGCAATTATTAATCTCGTTTGTAATGTTGTTTGTGTCTTCAGTATTATTGGTAATGCAAGCAGAAGTCCGTACTGGATTGAAAGATATTGCGAAGCGTGAAAATTTAATGGAGAACCTGCGGCGAAAACAATTGGTTAAACAACACCTGGAAGCTGGAGGAACTCTAGAGGAATTAGGTTCTTTGATGGCAACTGATGATTCAAAACAAATTTTACAAACATCGGAAAAAGGCACTATAGAAGTCATAGACCCTGAACTAATTGATTTACTTGAAAAACGTAGAAAAAAGAATATGAATACTAACCTTACTGAAAGTGATTTGCTCTTACAAGATGTTCACTATAGGCCAGTAGTAATGTTGCTCTTTATTGCATTGATTTTTGTGATTACTGGGTTTTTCAGTTTTTCACCTACCCTAAACAATGGAGGAGATATTGCGAATGCTATGTTATTAATTGCTGCAATTTTTTCTGTAGTATTAATTTCGGCTTCCAGATGGAGAACTAAAGAGTTAGATTTGAGTATGGCTGATGTTATAGGAATTGAATTACCAATAGCGGTATCAATGGGGGGGCTTACTCTCGTATATCTTCTAGGTAGAATTTCTTCAAGTGCCGTTATGGAAAATCAAATGCCTTTGCTCATATTAGTAATTGTTTTATTGATTTTCGGAATCTTTGCAGTTTGGGGAAAGAAAGACCTTGGAAGGAGAGTACCTTCGGCGGCTGAATGGATAGGATATTGTTTGGCTGGTTCAGGTATCATTGGCTTGTTTATCTTTGCAGCAACCCCTCCTCCCTTCCTAGTTAATCCATTAAAATATGATTCTTTAATCTATATGGGGCCTATGTTTTTTACAGAAATTTCCTTGATTGCTCTAGTAATAATTTGGGATAAAATAGACCTTACAAGATTAAAGAAAAATATGGAGGACCATAGGGGTGGCCCTGGAAGAATTTTATGGGTGATTCTAATTGCTATGGTATCAAATGGGTTAGCCACAATACTTGTTTCATTATTAATGATTCAAAGAGCATTAAAATGGAATTTACCTTCTGTAATTTCTATCACCAATATGATGGCTTTTGCAGGACTATATACTCTAATTTCATGGATAAATAATGAATGGGCAATATTTGTAGCAATTATTGGGATTGTTGGTGCCATGGCATCCTTTGGAGGATTAGTATGGATTTCTACTGTAAGGAAGGACTTGGGGAATTGGGTTTCATGCTGGACTTGGGATGCGCATGTACTTGCACTAATTTCAATAATTATCTTGAGTTCAACTCTTGGAGATTGGTTTACAATTATATTGATTTTAACAATGATTTGCCTTTCACTTTCAGTATGGAGTACTGGAATTTTACTTGATTTGAGAACATATAGAGTATGGGGGGCTGTGAATTTATTTATTGGTTGGGCAATTGCAATACTTTCAATTGGATTAATTCTAGATCCATTTAATCTGTTACTATTACTAAGTGCTACTGCGATTTTACTGGGCATTATCACTTGGCTTGCTCAAACAAATAAACACATATTATCTGATAATAGTTCATCTCATATTTCTTGAAAGATTTTCACACAATAGCTCTACTAACTCCAATGGATCTTTCGATAATTTTTCCTTACATCCCACAGATAATCGTAAGGAAACTGAAATCTTTGACTCTGTTCCTGAATTTCTAATCCCTAAACTAAATGAAAATTTTTCTACTTCTCCACGTAAAAGCAATAATGATGTTGATCCATTTATTTCTACTCTTGACAATTTAGTTAAGTTTGAGTTATTTGTAAACCATTCCTCTGCTAAATTTTGTATTTGGAAACTTAATTCATTTTTCCCATCCCATAATTTACGATCTACATCCTTTACAGATTTACGTAATTTCCATCCTGATTTGAATCCATTATTGCCATTTAATGATTTGAGTACGCAACGCGCTAATATTGTATACACCAATGTCATAACTCCGTCACCAACTAAACTCCATTGGTTTTTGTGTTTTGGATGAATTATGGGCAATACTATATGTCCTGAATCTTCACAACCAATTTTTCCTGGAATACCCATATTTTGTATCAAACTCGGCTCTGAGGAATTGCATAATGCAAGTGAAAGCCATCTGTCACCTACTGCGGTTTCCACACTTCCTACTCTTTCGGAAAATCGATCCAATGAAGAAGTTAAACTAAGATCCGATTCTATTGATGCTGCAAGTATCCAATTAGGGCTGCTACGCTTCAATACGCCTGCTTGAATAATGTCGTCTGCGATTCTATCTCCATCAATTACTTGAATTCCAGAACCATTCTCCATTACCTCAAACAATAAGCATCTGTCGGCATCTCCATCTAATGCGGCTGCGACAATTTGGCCTGGTTTTAAAGTACTAATTTCTAAAGTTTTAATAGAATTTAACAAAACATGGTCTCCTTTGATTTCTTCCCAAGTCCATTTTTCAGTTGGGGAAAAATTCCCTGCCCCACAATTTTTATTGATTTCAACACAAGATGAAGATTGTTCTAAAGAAGATAAACCATTGGAAGTTAACCAATTTGCTAACCAAGAATGTGTTGAACCTTTTGAACCATCCACAAGAAATTTAGTTGATGTTACTACTTCCATATCTATTGCATCATTTAACGTTACTCCCCAGGACGAACTAATCAAATTAAGTCTGTTTTGTAAGGCCTCCATGTGTTTTTTTCCACCGTTAAATATAGTAGTTGGAATGTTTAATTTTTCTAATAACAAATCATCAAATTCTCTATCTTCTGAAGCCAAACTTTCAACAATTTTTGAAATTTCTTCTTCTCTTTCGGGATATGTTTTAAATCCCAAATCATCAAAAATTTTCAAACCAGAATCGTGTGCAGGGTTATGACTCGCTGTAACCATAAATCCTGAATCATATTCTAATTCCAATATGCAATAATGTAGCCCTGGTGTTGCTATCTCTCCTGCCCAGTGTACTTCACATCCTTGTATTGCTAACCCTTGAGTTAGTGCATCTCTCAAATGGATGTTATTTGGTCGGTTATCCCAACCAATAACTACTTGCGGCTTTGGCTTTTCACACCTAGCAAATAATTCAATTGCTGCTGCTTCTCCAATAACTCTCATCAATGATGGCGTGATAATTCTTTGATTGTGATATAGTGAAACTGCATCCTCATATTCAATTTCAATATTCTCTACCTTGCCTCTGACCCCATCGGTGCCAAATAATTGCATACATTAGCACCTAATTCCTAATTTTACTACCCTTTTTATCGTACAATCCAGAAAGTGTAGTGTTTGGCCAAACCATACAATCTGGAGCTAGTATTGATCCTGGATTTGTTACTGAATTACATCCAATTTGTGTCCTCTCTCCAATTAAGGCTCCAAATTTTCTTAATTCTGTGTTAATCACATTGTTTCTAACTTTGATTTTGGTTTCTCGTCCATCATTTCTTAAATTACTTAAAATCACGCCTGCACCAAGATTTGCATGGCTTCCCACAATAGAATCTCCTACGTAATTAAAATGCGGGGCTTTTGCATTTGGAAGTAAAATTGAATGTTTAATTTCGCTAGCATGGCCTAAAACTGCTTGATAACAAATCCAACTATTTCCTCTGATGTATGCACCATGCCTGATTTCTGCTTCTGGGGCAATATAACAGGGCCCTTCAAATCTAGAAAAAGGACCTACGAAAGCTCCTTCTGCGATATGTACAATTCCATTTGATTCATCAATGCTTATATCTTTACTAATTGATTCAGGAACATTACTTCCTATTGAAGATAATAACTCATTTAACTGGTTTTTCAAACTTTTTTCATAAGAAGGATCTAATAATTTCCAGGCAGGCTTATCTTCTAATGTTAGATCTGGAAAATACCCTCCATCTTTAATGTCCCAGTGCTCTTTTAGATTTTTAGCACTAGGCCATAGTTTTCCAGCAGTAACGCTTTCATGTGTATCCGCCATATTAAAGCGGAAACAACATTAAGTCAAAGCCTTGACTACTGTTCTGACAAAATATAGAGTCGTTTTCCCGTAGATGCATCCAAAGCATAAGTAATATCTTTACAATATCTTGGTATGAAGAAACCCACTTTTCTAGCTGTCAATCCATGGTTTCTCATTTTTATTTCATTACAAAGATGATCTACAATTGCAGCAGCACTACAATTAGGATTTAATTCTACATACTGCCTTATTTCATCTTTCAAGCGATTCATTCTTGCTTCACGCTGACTACCTATTGCCATGTAATGTCAAAGTATAATCTAGTATATGATGCGGATTAGGGATATCCCGGGGCCCCCCCTAGAATTCATAATTTTGTAAATTACAATACTCAAAAATTGATTATGTTCTTAACAAATGTCAAAATGGACCTGTTGATGGCATCTATTCCAATGGCTGAACTTCAAGCATTATCATCAATGGATGATTACGATAAAATGCTTGCAATGGATCGTTTATCTAAACAATATGGAGTAAGTGTTGCCAATATAGAAAAACAAGTCTCTGCATTGGCAAGTGGGGGAGTTGTAACTGAAATGCCATCTAATGATGACCTCTATGTTCCTTCGAAATCCTCTCCTAGTGAACCCGTAGTACAGCCTCCTGGAGCGCCCACATACCTTGAAAATGCAAATAAATTCAGAATGAAATATGATCCAAGTGAAGAATCTGTTGCAAGGCAATCTCAAGTTAATCAAGCCATATTATGCCCACATTGTAGTGCACCATTAGGAATTCCAGCTACAAGACCAATCAAAGTTAAATGCCCAAATTGTTTACAAGAATCTACATTTTATAATTAATTAAATGCCCCAATAGGTATTTCCTTGTGTTGTACGATCCTTTAGGCTACGGGCAATCGTTGAAGTCATCCACAAAATTACTATCCAAAAGAATGGATAATAGAATTCTGGTAAGATCGCTTGTGCTTCAAATGCATAATCTGTATCTGTAAATGCTTCTGTTAATATTGTTAATGCTGCATCTGTCCATGAATATACTACCATTGCAAAAGCGGAAATTACAATCATACGACCTGAGAATGAGCCTCTTTTTAATCTCAATAATAGTAAACCACCAATCAGCAATAAAAATGTAATCATTATCCAAGTTAATGAAGAATGGAAGACATCTAAAACTAATGGTATTGTTACTGAGCCTTGATTAGTGTCTACATATTGATTCCAACCAGAAACTATAGCTAAAATACCTGTAAATACTCCTCCAAGCCAAAATAAACTCGAAAACATCGCAGCATCTACATTCTCCCTCATATCACTCATCACTCTAGCAACAGTATCGTCTACTCCAAGTCCTTTCGCGAGGATATATCCCCCCAATAAGAAAGGCATTGCTCCGATTAAAACCCCTCCGCCTGGAATCATGATTCCTAAACCGAGTATAATTAGAAAAATTGACAAAGGTACTAGCATTTTTGCTCTCCATTTTGGATCCTCTAATGCTTTTGCAATTATGTAATAAGTTCCTTCTATTCCTTTGGATTGTTTAACGATTATCTTTTGTACATGCTCCACCATTACTTGACTTTGAATAATTGGAAGTACAGATTCATCTTCAGCACCATCTGTAACTAAAATAGCTCTATCTGGTTGAAATTCTTTTATTACTTCTTCGAGTTGGCTTGTGATTATTCTATCACTTCTCAACCCTACTTTTTCATCTCCCGTAAGTATCGCAACTTCTACTTGTTCTGAATCGTCTACAGCATCCACTAATGTATCGTGTTTATTCAATGCTCCTAAAATTGCATTAGTATCACTCTCTTCGGGATCTGCTATACCAAGTTTAAGTGCTGCAGTCAAAACGCTTTTTCTACCAATCACAGGTCCTCTAATTCCAGCCTTGGCTCCAAGATCATTGTCCCTATCGATTGTCAAAACTAAAGTTCTCTTTACCATGGCGTTTCAAACCTCCGTAATTGGTCTGATTAAAAGGCATCTCTTCTTAATGTGTATAAATAACCCTAATTTTCTTTCTTATTAGGGGTTTGTTTCCCTTTCCACCCTTGCTTTACAGCAACATATTGTACTGGATTTTTTAACCATTCTTTATCACAAAGTGTATCATCTCCAAATTCAACTGCACAATTAGAACCTAGTTTCATTTTTTCGCAACTTGTTGGAGTATAATCCATTTCGTAAATTTGCCCAACCTGATATGATGTTGTTGCTTCACTAAAATCTGGAGCATTTGAAAAAAATGCAATTGCGTCTTTTTGAGGCATTCCTATCTTTGAAGCCATTGAAGCAAGGAAAAATCTGCCCGTATGATTAACATTTACTCCTCTTGCTAATTCTGTAATTGCCTTATGCATACAAGGTGGCCAGTCTTCTTGGTCGACCCTGCTTAATTCTAATTCTTTCTTTTTAAAATCCCCAAGTGTATCTTTAATCATGTTAACATATTTTTCTAAACCTGGAATTTGTTCGTCTCCTAATTTTTCTATTTGTTCTCTCGCGTCTCTTTGGATTTCAACCTTTATTTTCTCACGTAACAATCTCGACAACTGAGCATCACTAGAATATATTTCTTCATCCCACAGAGTAACCCATCCATGTTCTAATTCGTGATTTGGTAAACGCCATCTAGAACCTGAAATATTAGAGCAAAGTTCAATAAAATCAATAATTCCAATTTTCCAAACCCCTCTTTTGTATCCAAATTTACGAATGTTTCTCCCATCAAAAATTTTCTTTCTTTGAATAAAATCTGATGGTTCATGTCTTAATTTATCAACATATGTTTTAGCAATAATTTCCAAATTCTCTCCTTCAATCGATAATCTTTTTTCAGCTAATTCTGCTTCAGCTTGTGCCCATCGAGAAACCAATATTTCATCGGCAGCAGAACAAATAATTAATTTTGCAAACAAATATGAATACACTTCCATTAATTGTCCTTCTCTAGTGTAAATATCACTAGTTGATTCCATATCTACTCCTCCTGAATGAGTTATCATTTCAATTAGCCTTAATTTCCCTCGATTACGAGCAGGTTCCATATATGGATCTGAAATCAACATCTCTAAGGTTATATTCTCTTCAGTACTTAAAACGTTTAACCATTCCCTCGTTTGTGGTAAAAAAGGGTACCTTGAAAGCAAATCATTTGCTTTGATTACAGGCGGCTCTAATGGACTGGGCACATTGATAGTAAAAAGTTGAAGGTTATTGAATTATGACCTCTGAGGAGGTAATAGTGCAACCAAAGAAATTCACCCCTGTTTGTGTTGAATATCAACAAAAAATTCGTGAATCTTTTGGATGGGATTCTAAAGATGATGAAGATGTTTTGGAATGGTTACAAAAAAATATCTCTATATTCAATAATAGATGGAATAATGATTATCAAATTAATCATCTAAATGATTTAATTATGGAAATAGAAACAAAAGATGATTTTGTAGTAATTGGGGCTAATGTGACCGAAGAGGAAATTATGACTTTATCTAATAAGTCCTCATTAATTGTAGCAGACGGGGCAATAGGGGCATTATTAGAATTGAAGGAAGACCTACTTGAAAATATAATTTGTTTGGTCTCTGATGGAGATGGTTTGCCCTACATAACAAATAACAAAATAGGAAATCTTCGAATCTTATTGCATGCTCATGGGCATGCAAAAGAAAATTTGAAAAATATTTTAGAAATATGGAAAAAATGGTCACCTACACCAAAAATTATTATTAGCCATCAAACATTAAAAATAAAGGATCCTGCAGTAAATTTTGGCGGTTTTAGTGATGGAGATAGAGCGGTATGTATGCTCCATGCATGTGGTAAAAACTCAGAAAATATACAATTAATTGGGTTTGATTCTAATAAAATCGGGCCATGGACAGGGTCAAGCAACATCAATAAAAAAATGAAAAAACTAGAATGGATGAAAACGATATTGGAGGATTTAGGATATGTTATCTGATGTGGAAAAATATAATGATCCTCCAAAAAAGCCCAAATCAAAATTTAGAATATATTTTATGTTGGTACTATGGGTTTCCATAAATATGATTTGGTTAACATTACACCAACAACCTTCACTAAATCAAGTTTATAATCCTGAAACTAAATTTAATCAAAATTATACAGTGGAAGTTCCTAATATTCTTGCTAGTGGGAAAAATGTTCCATTTACATTAAATTGTGATTTTGATTTTTCAGAAAAGGGGGCCTCTTTAGAAACAGATTTTACGCGCGATAATGTGTCGTTATCATTTATTCAAGGAGATGAAGTTCTCTATGAATGGAGTGGGGAAATAGGGCCTGAATGCCCTTCTTGGAGTACTGAATTAATACCAGGGAATTATCGGCTTCAAACAATAATAGATGTAGAACCTCAAATGATAGAGGGAACTCTTGAATACGAACTTTATGTATTTCTTAATTTTGCTATCGAAGGTTATTTTACGGCTAATGCAATAGGATTTATACTGTTTTTAAGTGAAATGCCACGTAATAAAAACAAAAG
>CATFLP010000012.1 GCA_949514915.1 Methanobacteriota archaeon
AAAACGTTCAATTTGTAGAACTCAGCCCCCCTTAATGTAAACATGCCTAGAGTTGTGCTTGCAGGTAGCGGAATCGCGGGATTATTTGCTGCATTAACTTGTGCAAATGCAGGATGGGATGTTTGCGTAATTACAAAACAAAGTTTAGAAGAATCAAGTACAAATTATGCACAAGGAGGAATAGCAGGAATATTAGATAAAACTAATATTAGTGGAAAAGAGACACATATTAGTGATACATTAGAAGCAGGAGATGGTTATTGCAATGAAAAAATAGTTCGAGAAGTAGTTAATGAAGCAGGAGATAGAATTAGAGATTTAATCAATGTGGGTGTTAATTTTCAAACAGATTCAGATGGTAATTTTGATTATATTAAAGAAGGTGGCCATTCACAAAAGATAATTTTACATGCTAAAGATTCTACAGGGAAGGAAATTGAAACAGCATTGCTTTCAAAGGCAAATGATCATCCAAATATTGAATTACTTTCAAATCATTTGGCTTTGGATTTAATATTAAAGGATAGAAATTCTGTTGAAAGAGAAATAGTAGGATTATGGGTTTTTAATATAGATAAAGGAATTGTGGAAACATTTGCCTCAGATGCAATAATTTTAGCCACAGGAGGAGGCGGACAATTATTTTCTCGAACAACTAATCCGAGTGTTGCTACAGCAGATGGAATGGCCATGGCATTTAGAGCAGGTGCAAAATTAAGTGATATGGAATTTGTACAATTTCACCCCACTTCAGCAGCATTAGATAGTAATCAGACATTTTTGATTAGTGAAGCTGTAAGAGGCTTTGGTGGAGTATTAATGACAAAATCAGATTATAATTCATGGAAAAAAGCTTGTGGTAAAAATATACCAAATTCTTTAGTAAAACCTGAAGATTTTTCATTCACAAAAGAATATTCTGAATTTGGTTCATTAGCTACAAGGGATATTGTTGCTAGAGCCATAGATCATGAACTAAATATTTCTGGAGATGATAATGTTTTATTAATTACAGAACATTTAGATAAAGTTGAGTTACAAAAAAGATTTCCATCAATAAACAACTTTTTATTAACACACGGGATTAAATTGGGAATAGATCCTATTCCTGTAGTGCCCGCTGCTCATTATTTTGTAGGAGGAATCTCAGTAAATGAATTCGGAAAAGTATTAAATTCAGTTACTGGAAATGAAATTAATGGGCTTTATGCAATAGGAGAGGTTGCGTGTACAGGAATGCATGGCGCAAATAGACTCGCATCTAATAGCCTACTTGAAGCAGTAGTTTATTCATCTAGAGCATCATTAAATTTAACAGAGAACATTAAAACATCTTTTGATAATTCTAGAGATTTACCTGAATGGAGGGCAGATGGTTTAGAATCTTTGGTAGAACATTATTCATTAATAGATGATTTAAAATCACTTAAAATGACTATGTCTAGAGATGTAGGCGTAGTTCGTTCAAATAGAAGACTAAACAGGGCTTTAAGAAGAGTAAATCTAATTGAAAATGAAGTAGAATTAGCTTGGGAATCAAGTATCCCCACTAGGCCTTTAATTGAATTAAGAAATATGGTTCAAATTTCTAAAATAATTATTGAATCAGCGCTAAAGAGAAAAGAAAATTTAGGGTTACATTATAATGAAGATAATCTTAGTTAGTATTTGGGGACGTAATGCCCGTAATTATTGCCATTAATGTAGAATTAATTGGAGTTTGAATGCCATGCATTTCTGCCTTTCTAATGACTTCACCACAAATAGAGTCAATTTCTGTTGTTTTTCCATTCATAATATCTTGTAACATACTACATTTATTTTCATTAGTTGATTTTAGAATATTTGACAAAACTTCAATCATCTCAAAGTTATCAGGCATTTGAATCTCTAATTCTCTTGCAACATTTAAAACTTCAAACATTGCAGAACATGCTGATTCAAATAATAAAGGCTCAAGTAATGCACCATTTTTTACTCCACAGATAGAAGCTAATGGGTTTATTGCAGCATTTATTGCTAGTTTTAACCAGATTTTTGATCTTATGTCTTTAATAAAAGATGTATTTAATCCAGCATCATTTAATCCATTAATAATTTCTTGGATATTTTCATTTTTTATTTTAGTTAATGGCATACATCCAATAAATAATTCTCCAACACCTGCCCAATTTATGGTTGTAGAATTTATTCTATTTGCTCCATGCGTAATAACTCCACCTAATACTGAATTAAACCCAATGATAGATGAGATTATGTTTTCATTCCCAATTCCATTTTGAATACTAATGCAATATCCGTCATTTGAAATAATTCCTTTTGTTATTTCAGCAGCATTTAGTGTAGAATTTGATTTTGTACAAATTAATACTAGATCACATTTTTCTGAGTTGTAATTAGGAAGTTCATCTTTAGAGTAAATAGTGAATATATTTTGATTTAATTCTAAATCACTCTTTCCTAAAGGCATTTTAATAGTTAATCCATTTGTAATAAGTTCTAATTTTTGCATTTCTGTATTTGTAAATAATACCAACTCATGTTTTTTTGTATTCCCTATTAAGCCAGCAATTAGTCCTCCGATAGAACCAATCCCAATAATTCCAATTTTCATCAATAAACACCAGACCAGGCGGCTAAATGTATTTCTAAATTATTTGAATTAAAATCTAACCAAGCCATTAGAAACACATCATTATTTGGTTCTATACTCCAAGAAATTGAGATATTACTTTCATTATTTGAGGATAATGGAGTATCATAATTTATATTCCAAGGTATAATATCTCCATGAAACCTTGTTGAAACTGTAATGTTTTCTTCTAAACTAAACAATGAGAAATTCAAAATGCCGTTTGATTGATCATTAGTACAATTAATACATTTAGCTAAATCCCATAGTGGGATATTGCCCCAAGCAATACTAGATTTAGTGCCATTTACTAATATCATTGGCCCTTCTTTTATTGAATATAACTGTGATTCAAACGGATTTTCTCTATTGCAATTAATCATAAAACCTACAGTAGGTAATTTTATCGTTAATGTTTTATTTATTTCTACAGGCAATATTTTTCTTGAAAAAGATGATGTGGCATTCCATAGAATATTTTCTGAATTGCCCATTAATGGATGTGCAGTACTATTTGAGCATAAAAAATATTTTTCTTCTGAAATTTCTAATTCATTACTTGATATAAAGGGAGATTTGTTTGAAAATGAGTTTGTAAAATTCCAACCATCATTAGGAGCTAATACTAAGTGATGATATTGTATAGGGAGAAATTTTATTGTATGATTAGAACCATTTAATTGATAGTGAATTGATGGGCTACTAATATTTTTATTTTCAGAAAGAATAAATCCTGCCTCACCTGAAACACATATTTTTTGTTGTCCTGATTCGATGAATTTTCCAATTAAATTCCAATTATTAGAAACCTGAATTTCTATTTTTTCACCATTGTTACTTAGATTTGCACAAAGTTCTGGAGAAATCAAATCATTATTATATTCCCAACGTGGAGAAAGAGTTTGAATCAAAGTATTTGGAATGAAATTAATGTGATTATATTGCTTTAATCCTAAATATTCAATAAAATAAATCACTTCTACACTCTGATTTGGTATTTTATCATTTTTTGATTTAAATGTGATGTCAATTGAACTATGTGGTTTGAGAATTAGGTTATTACAATCTTCGATAATATTTATTTGGGTACACGTTATATCAAATGTGATATTTTCAGGACTCATTAACCAAATTTTCTGATTTATTTCTTTTTCAATTAGTGAGGGATTACTTATTGATAGGTGTATTGAACCATCTTCATCAAAATAATATGTTTCTTCGAAATTTATTTCCATTTCAGAATTCCAATTTTCTATTGGTTCAATTGGCATTTTTGCAGGTAAAAGAAGTAATAGAAAGATTACAAATATAGATGCAAAATTCCTTGAAAAACCTTCATCGACAGTTTTCGTTTCATCAAGGATTATTGGTAGTTTTTGATCAGTTCCATGTAAGAATAGCAACATAAAACTTCCAATTACAATAAAAGTCCAAAGCGAATTTCCTTCGAGGAAACCATATGAAATTCCTAGGACCAGTATTAACGCCATTAATGAAATTTGAGTGCCGACTTTTGCCATATCGTCTAATCCAATTAGCCCTGCTAGGATTCTTCCTCCTGCTAGTGTTGGAATTGGCAATAAATTAATCCATCCAATCAAAGTTAACGCCATTCCAGCAAGACCAATTGGATGAATCCAATAAAGTCCTAAACTATCAGAGTAATCATTTGGAATTACTGAAAATAATAATTCAACTAAAAGAGGTGGATTAATTTTTAATGGTTGTGAACTTAATTCACTGATTGAACTCGGCGAAATTATAATTCCTATTATTAAAAATAAAGTTCCTAAAATAAGCATCACTGCAGGCCCACTTAAACAAACAGCCACCATTTTTTTAGTATTTGACCAACATATTGAATCCATCCTTGGGAGACTTGGAATTGCTATGATCCCAAATGGCCAAAGAGATAATGGAATTGGAAATAATATGGGAATCATATTACCGATTCTCATATGATTTCTTTTTGCAAGATAAATTTGAGTTAAATTTGCAATAAATAATGCTCCAATAAGAGGTAATGCATAGTATAAAAAAGATCTATAAAGAGTATTTAAATCAAAAAATGATGAATTATTTTGATGAGAATTAATCCATTCAACACCCATCCCCCATGCCGATAAAAAAGCTAATGACCAAAAAATCAAAAGTTGTCTTTTTCCAAGAATGAATAATCCTCTTGGTTTAGGTAAAACTTTCAGAACATATGGTTCTTCAGGGAATATTTTAGCCATCCAGTCTAATTTTTTAAGGTGAAGGTTTAGTTCTTCTAGTGCAAAAGACATCTCTAAATCATCAATAGGCTCTACTGTCCATGCTGGCCAAATGCTACTTACAGATTCAAAGATATTGAAATGTCTAGAAACTATTCTTTCTAACAAATCTTTTTGCATCCATCTTTTTTTATGTACATTCAAAGGCAAGATGTCATTTTCATCTTCGTCTTTCATTGCCTCACCCAATCTTCCGAATTGTTCGGATGGTATAAGTTTCATTTATTCTTCTTATTTATTTTTAAAGCGTTTTAATCTAAATGTTTCTTCACGCTCCATCTCTTCAAGACGCAATTGAATAAAATCTCGTGCTTCTTCCATTTCAGGGATAACTTTGAATTCCAAGGCATTAACTCTTCTTTTTGTGGACTCTATTTCTGCAAGTAAACGTTTTAGTGTTGCCTCCATTTCTGCAGCATTAACAACTTTTTCAATTAATTTTCCGTATGAATCTGCTGCTTCGTCAATATATGGGCTAGAACCAATAAGTCCAATACCTCTTTTTTCCATATCTACTCTAAGGTTTGTACCTTCAACCGAAGGAACAACAACTCCCATAATATTACGTCTTTTAACGTCCACTTCGGGGTGAGTAGAGCTTGCTAATGCTGCACTTTTTACTGCTAAACCCCCTTCTACGGCACTTGCTAGATTAATTCTCTGCAAAGCCAATTTATAGGTTCCAGTTAATTCTTGTTTCGCACTAATCATCTCTGAAAGTAAAGTTCTGAATTCATGAAATAAACCATCTCTTTTCATTTTTAATAATTTATACCCATTCTGTGTTTGTTTAATACGTCTTTTCAGATTTATTAATTCTGAACGGGTTGGTTTAATATCTAAAGCCACAATTTCACCTTTTTAAAATTATTTTTTTTCTGTTGGATGGTATTTATCAATCCATTTTTGATCTAATCTTACAAGATATTTTGTATTTATTGAAGATAATAATTCCCATGCTAAATCGAGAGTACCCTCAATAGTACGATCTTCATCTTTACTTTGTCTTAAGAATTTATTTTCAAATAAATCTGCGAATTTTAGCATTTGCAAGTCACGTTCGTTTAATGCATCTTCACCAACAATTGCAACCAATCCTCTTAATTCACGACCTTGGGCATAAGCTGCATAAAGTTGATCAGAAACAGATTTATGATCTTCTCTAGTTTTACTAGGGCCAATACCAGCATTCATTAATCTTGATAATGATGGTAGTACATTAATTGGAGGATAAATTCCTTTTTGATGTAATTCCCTTGAAATAACAATTTGTCCTTCAGTAATATATCCTGAAAGATCAGGAATTGGGTGTGTTATATCATCTCCAGGCATAGTTAAAATAGGGAATTGAGTAATACTGCCTTCTTTTCCTTTAACGATTCCTGCACGTTCGTATAACATTGCTAAATCAGTATACATGTATCCAGGATAACCACGCCTACCAGGAACTTCTTCTCTGGCAGCACCGATTTGTCTTAGAGACTCACAATAGTTTGTCATATCAGTGTAGATAACTAATACGTGATAATCATGTTCAAATGCAAGATATTCTGCAGCAGTGAGAGCTAATCTAGGAGTAATTAGCCTCTCAACAGCAGGATCATCCGCAAGATTGACGAATAATACCGCGTTTTCCAAAGCACCAGTTCTTTCTAAATCATATCTAAAGAAATTATATTCTTCAGCAGTAATTCCCATTGCACAGAAAACTACTACGAAATCTTCATCGCTATCTTTTAATTTTGCTTGCCTAGCAATTTGTAGAGCAATATCATTATGAGGCAAACCAGATGCACTAAAAATTGGTAGTTTTTGTCCTCTTACTAATGATGTACAGGAGTCTATTGCACTTATTCCAGTTTGAATAAATTCTTCTGGACTTCTTCTACTGTATGGATTAATTGCAGCACCTATGATGTCTGCATTATGTTCAGCAACGATATCTGGTCCACCATCTCTTGGTTTACCAGCACCAGTTAAAATTCTACCAACTAAATCTTTACTTACTGGTAATTTGAAAACATCTCCCATGAATCTAATTCCTGTGTCAAGATCAACACCAGCAGTACCTTCGAAAACTTGTACTACAACCATTTCATCACTTGTATCAAGAACTTGACCATTTTTTGTACTTCCATCAGAAAGTCTTAGTGAAACAATTTCACCAAATGATACTGGTTCGGTCTTATTTAGGAACACTAGAGGTCCCTTTACATCTGTAATTGTACGATATTCTTTTTCTGTCATTTAAACACCTCTTTATTTTTCAGCCTCCACAGCAGAATTTATTTCTTTTTTCATTGAATCCACTAATCCATCTATTTTTTCTAGATATCCTGATTCAAATCTTGCACGCATTAAGTTTGTACGACTTTCAACATTGACAACATCTTCAAGTGCAGCACCTGCAGCGATTGCTTTTTTCGCTTCAGATTGGAATGTTAAAATTGCAAGAGCCATTTTGTATTGTTGTTCTAAAGCAGAAAATGTATCTACATCATGGAATGCATTTTGTTGTAAGAAGTATTCACGAATCATTCTTGCAACTTCAAGAGTTAATTGTTGATCTATTGGTAATGCATCTGAACCAACTAATTGTACAATTTCTTGCAATTCTGACTCAACTTGAAGCAGACTTGAAATCTCAGTTCTAATGTCTGGGAAATCTTGTGCAACATTATCTCTATACCATTGATCTAATGATGCAGGATATAGACTATATGAATTCAACCAATTAATTGAGGGAAAATGTCTTTGTCTAGCAAGACCAGCATCTAATCCCCAAAATACTTTTACAATTCTTAATGTACCTTGAGATACAGGTTCTGAAATATCTCCACCTGGAGGAGATACAGCACCAATTACAGTTACAGAACCATCATCTCCAGATAATGTTTCTACACGGCCAGCACGTTCATAGAACTCAGCCAGCCTACTTGAAAGGTAAGCAGGATAACCTTCTTCACCAGGCATTTCTTCTAATCTTGAAGAAATTTCTCTCATTGCTTCAGCCCATCTGCTTGTTGAATCTGCCATCAATGCAACATCATAACCCATGTCTCTAAAATATTCAGCAATTGTAATTCCTGTATATACCGAAGCTTCTCTTGCAGCCACAGGCATGTTTGATGTATTTGCAATCATTACAGTACGATTCATTAATGGTTTTTCTGTATTAGGATCAATTAAGTGAGGGAATTCTGAAAGAACTTCAGTCATTTCATTTCCTCTTTCACCACATCCAATATAAACCACAATTTGTGCATCTGACCATTTTGCTAGTTGTTGCTGAGTAACTGTTTTACCTGATCCAAATGGTCCAGGGATTCCCGATGTACCGCCTTTTGCTAGAGGGAATAGGAAATCAAGAATTCTTTGTCCTGTAATTAATGGTGTGTCAGGAGCATATTTTTGTAAAAACGGTCTTGGAGTTCTAACAGGCCATTTTTGCATCATTTGAAGCTCTGTTCCATCATCTAATGTACAAACAGTTTCAGTAACATTGAACTCACCTTGTTTGATGTCTTTTACAACACCTTCTTTCTTTGGAGGAACCATGATTTTATGTACAATTGTTTCAGTTTCTTGTACAGTTCCAATTACTGTGCCTGGCTTTACACTATCTCCTACTTTTACTGTAGGATTGAATTCCCATTTTTGATCCATTACAATTCCATCGGCATCTACACCTCTTGTAATGAATACACCCATTTTTTCTTCTAATGCTTCTAATGGCCTTTGAATACCATCATAAATTTGGGTCAGTAAACCTGGCCCAAGAGCAACCGATAGAGTCTCTCCTGTATTTATTACTGGTTCACCAGGTCTAATTCCACTAGTCTCTTCATATACTTGGATAACACATTTGTCTCCATGTAATTCAATAACTTCTCCCATTAGTCCTTCATTTCCAACTCTAACCACATCAAACATTGCTGCTTTAATTCCTATTGCGGTTACTACTGGTCCCGATATTCTGTAAATTTGTCCTTTTTCACTCATTTTTTCCACTTCCTTTTTTTTATTATTTCCACAAATCGACTCCGATTGCCTTTCGTATTGATTCTCTTAGTGTGTTGTCTTCCTCTGTACCAATACCTAATACAGTTGGAGTAATACTATTGCTTAAGCGTAAACGAAGACGCTCTGGCAATTTTGTTAATAATTCAGAATTTACTACAACGATACCAACACTTTTATCGTTTAATAAATCCTTTAGATGTTCAGCACTTTCTTCAATATCGTCTGAATTATAAAGCCTATTAATTCCAGCAAGTTGAAACCCTAATGTAAAGTCTGATGTACCTACTACAGCTATTTCCATAATCTCACCTTATGCTCCTATATGTGCTTCAAGTAAATCTTTATCTAAACCTACTGAAAGACCTCTTACTATCATTCTTAAATCTCTTACTTCCTGTCTCATGACTGCTAAATAATGTACAATTGGTAATGCTGAAATTGGAGATAAATAACTCATCTTTTCAAGCACCTGAAATGACCTTTTATTCAAAAACATCATTATTGGGTCAAGCGATTCCATTTCATTTGATTTTTCTACTGCTTTTTCAAATTCCGCAATATCGAATCTACTATTCTTTCTAAGGAGTTCTATAATGCCATTTTCATCCATTGTTGATGCTGATTTTAGCATACCTGTGCTTATCAACTTACCATCTGGCAGTAGTATAGATTCAACAATTTCGGATGAAAGTCCTTGTCTTTTACCTTCAAATAATTTCATAATGTTATTGTGATCTATTTCCATATGTAGAAATCTTCTTAACAATGCATTTGCAGTATTTTGGCCTTTTAGCGCAACCAGAGACTCTTTGTAGTAATGTCTATCCAAAGCATCTTCATAATTTGCAAGCGTGGCATCTGGTTCTAATGAACTAATTGCACGACCCCAAGGTTTACCACTTAGTTCTGTAGCAACATCGCTAATTGTTGAAGCATTCCTTAAAATTTCTAACCAATTAGTATTCCATTCATTTTCTTCTGGAAGAATGTCGTGAGATAATTCTTCAGCAGAAACATTGTTTTCAACAGCCCTTAGTACTACTTTTGTATTAAAATAGGAGAATCTGTTTGCATATACGCCAACTTGTTTCAATAATTCACCTTGACAAAATGAAATAACTTCATTTACTTCTCTTGACAATCTATCTGTCAATGCCATTTCTAGTAAATCACTACCAGAAAATCTTGTGGAATATTTGTCAATTTCATTCCTATATCCTTTATCAGCAATTGTAGAGGTTAACTGTTCAGGTGATTGTTGAATCATTTGCCTTAGTTGAGTTCTATCTAGTAGTTTACCACGTCTTGTTTTGCAACGTGCTGCAGCATTAGGGGCATTAGATCCCCCTCCACTAAGACCTGGTATTGACATAGACATTTATTCACCTCATTCAAATAATATTTTACTTACATTTTTTATGTTCTCATTCCAACAAGAGTCTAATCTAGAGTCAAAGCGATAATCTAGGCTAATAGATCCATCTTTACTTTCGAGAATAAAACCACCTAGTCCTTCAATATCGTCTCCAAGTTTGAAACTTGAACCAGATTTAGACAAAACCCCTCGATCAATTGCTACTGGTCTAAGTATCATGCCTTTATTTTCTGAATTATCTGCATCTTTTACTATTGATTCTAGTAAAACTTTACGGCCAGATAATTTCCCAGAGCCTACAAGTTCTTGAATAGATTTCCATGTTGAATCTAATTCATCTCTTTTTGCAATCAATAATCTCTTTTGATTAGCCTGCTTTGCTGAAGCAACAACCTCTACTGCAAGTTGAGCAACTTCTTTGTTCACCTTTTCAGTAGAATTGTTCTCCATCTCACTGGCTTCATTTTTTGCAGAATTGATTATTTCTGCAGCTTGTTCATTAGCTGCTTTAATAACTTCATCAGCCTCTGATTTAGCGGCAGAAGCAATCTTTTCTGCTAAATTTTCTAGTGACATTTACATTCCTCCAGTAACTTCATTCTTTGCTCACATAAATAGTGGTAAAAGACCAAGAATAACTATAGATTCAGGCAATGCAGTAAATATAATTGCAGTACCGAATTTGCTAGAATCTTCAGCTAGCATTCCTACAGCTGCAGCACCAATATTTGCTTGGGATATACCTGCACCAATTGCAGCTAATCCTACCGCAATTCCAGCACCTAAGCCTTTCCATGCGTCTACAGTTTGTTGGTTGTCTGCTTCACCTTCAGCAGTAGCGATTCCAACAATAGATGTTGCAATCATTAATACTGCCATCATTCTCAATCCGTTTCTCAATACGTTCATTTTCATGTTTTTTTCCTCCTTTTTTTGTTCAGATATAATTTCTGGACTGTGATCACTCTACCTCCACCAATTTTGGTTTTGTACCAAATGGTTTGAATGGCTCGCCGCTACCATCATAAAATTGTTTCATCCATTCGACGAAATGCAGACGTGCTGCGTGAATATTGGGGCTAAATACTCCAAGAACCCATGCGAAAAGTTGTATGCCAATCCATAAAATAAATGCGCCGATACCAGCAATTAATGCCAAAACATCTCCTCCTTGAGCTAATTCAAATGAATGGATCATATTTTCATATCCTAGCATATTTCCTGCCTCAGCGATTTTAACACCAACAACTCCAATGGCCATTAAACGAATATAAGATAATGTGTTAGATAGTAATGATATTGTTTCAAGAGGGCCAACAAAAATACCTATGGCTCCAAATCCTTCATATTTTGCCAATCCGTACGATACACAAATAACACCAATGGCTAATGTTATGCCTCCATATGTAATTAAATTATCAAGTACAGTTGAATAATTTTCAGTTATCCCTTCAGTTTGACCTACAAGATAACCGTAACATGCTAAGAAACCTCCTATTAGTACTATTAGCCAAGAACCTTTTTCAAAAAATGCCGCAACAAAACCATGTTCTTTTGCAACATCTCTAATTCCTATAAGGAAACCTAGGGCTAAATGTAGCATTCCAAGATAAATTGCAATCACGATAAGATCACTCATGTGGGTCCCAACTCTGTGGAATGGGAAGGATAGTGTTATTCCAAATGGCAATACTGCCGTAGGTCCATATCCATGTTCCAATTCAGGATAGAGTACGCTTAGAAATGCGACTGGAGATTTATTTTCGCTGTAAATATAATGTCCGCTGGCATCCTTAAGGTAATATCCGCTCCCGTCTGTGAGTTTTTCATAAATGAAAATTTCCCAGCCAGCAAATTCTGCGTATAGGTACCCGAAAATAACACAAGAAATTCCAATATAAAGCACCAATTTAGATGCAAGTAATGCTGCATCGTTATCATTAAATTTATTTTTTATCCAAAGTCCAAGCATAATGGTAAAAATTCCATATATCATGTCACCTAACATCATTCCAAAAAATATTGGATATGTAATCAACATAAACATTGTAGGATCTATTCTTCCATATCTTGGTCTTCCAACTAAATCTGTGAGTAATTCAAATGGTTTTGAAATAGTTCTTTCAGTAAATGCAATTGGAGGCAATTCCTCATGTGAATCATGTCCATGATGATGATTTGATACAAATTCTTCGGTTTCAACTATGGTTGAAACCATTTTCAATGCAACACTCGATTCTTTAACTGAGGAATTAGGAATCCATCCATCCATTACAAATGCATGTTCACTTACTGCAACACGCACTGGAGCATTTAAAATTTCTAAATCTCGTTCGAGTAATTCCATGCATGCTAATAGATTTGCACCGTTTTCTGTATTCCAATCATTTATTTCATTTTGTAATGATTCGATAGATGAATTTAATCTTTCATCTTCCTTTTTCAAGTCCCCAAGTATATTCTTCGCAGATCCTTCTGATTCAGGAATGCTAATAGCTTCAAAATCAGAATCAGAGATTATCGCTTGAACTTCCTCAGATGATTCTTTTTTACAAAAAACAGCACCAATACCCTTCTTTGAACCTTCTTCAGCTATAATCATTGAATTTTTATTGTCTTTTAATGTTGATTTTATTTTAGATAAATCTCCAAATTCTCCAACCCATGAAGAAAGAGAGTTATAATTGCCGAGAAGACCCATGTCCAAATTTAACCTTGCTAATTTAGAAGTAATTTCTAGAGATTGAGTATTTTTTTCCAAGGTATTTTTTGCATCGTCTAATGAATTGATTTTTCCTAAAACATCTTCAAGAAGTTCTGGAAATGGCCCATTAATTAATGCTCTAATTTCTTTTAATGATTTTCTAGTTCCTGAAACAGGTTTTAATTCTGCAACACACCCTCTTATTTTTACCAATAATGAACTTATTTCATCAGCTATTAATTCAGGACTTCCCATACTAATGTCATCAGTTTCACCATCATAATCTATCATATGTATTGAACCTAATTTTGATGCTACTTCAAGTGTTTTTGATAATTCATCAAGAGTTCCAGCTACAGTGATGCGTGACATCTCCGCTGTAGAAAAACCACTCATTTTACGACCTCTTTTGATTATTTCATAAATGACTCAATTACTGAATCAACTGCTTTTTTCCTTTGTTTAGCGCCTTTTTCAGTAATTTCTAATATTTCCTTATCGCCTTGTTTTGTGACTTTGTCAGCTTCCGTCTGTGCTGTGGATTTTGCATCAGAAATCATAGAACGAGAATTGACATTTATCTTTTCTTGTTGTTCTTGAATTAATTCTGTTGCTTTTACTCTAGCATCTGAAAGAATTGC
This sequence comes from Methanobacteriota archaeon, assembly GCA_949514915.1. Taxonomy (GTDB): domain Archaea; phylum Thermoplasmatota; class Poseidoniia; order Poseidoniales; family Poseidoniaceae; genus MGIIa-I. The sequence continues at coordinate 13,652 of CATFLP010000012.1, forward strand.
AGATGCTTTTGTTTCAGCTTTAGCCAATGTTTTAGCAGCATTTTCTTCAGCATTTTTGATGGCCTTTAAGATGTCCTCTTTGCCCATATCAATTCCCCTTGCTCTTATCCAAATGAAAAGGGTTTATGAGTTTAACATTTAATGGAAAAAAACTTTATTTCATGGTATTTAAAATATACCAAATTTGGCACGACAAGTCACTGCCCTCCAAAGTAACCTTTTTGTTAATCTATTAAAGGCTAAATTAACTAAAAAATCAGGAGACCTGAATAAGATATTGCCCATTTTCAACGAGCGTTTTGAATTCCTCATTATTTTCCCCATTTGTTTATTCCAAATTTTTTCATATTCGTTTAATGGCAAACCATCTAAAATGTGTTTTGCTGCTACTTGTCCAGCAATCCTAGCTCCGATCATTGAAGTTGTAATCCCTGCACCATTTGATGGTAATACCATTCCTGCAGAATCTCCAACAATGAGTTTGTTGCCATTGACTAATGATTTTACAGAACCAGACATTGGTAATGATCCTGCCCCTTGATAAATGACATCACCTTTGAATTTGGAATAGAATCTTTCAGCATACACGTTTAAACTGATTCCTTTACTATACTTTTTTTGAATTCCTAAACCTATGTTCGCCCCACCCTTTTTTGGAAATACCCAAGCATATCCTCCTGGTGCAGAAGATCCAAAATGTAATTCTACACTTGAAACATCATAATCTCCATCAATTAACATAAATTTTACTGGAATATTTATAGATTTTTCATCCCAAAAATCCCTTCTAATCGGATCATTTGTACCGCCACAACCTAAGATTACTTTTCCAGTAAAGACATCACCTTTACGAGTATGAACTTTATTTCCACTAACTTTAGAAACATGAGAATCAGTTAGGTACTCTACTCCTTCTTTTTTTGCTAATTTTATTAATGCCTTATCATGTTCAGGCCGATTTAACATAATCCCTTCAAATGGAAACTCAAGGGCTTTTCCAGATGGAGGAACTAATTTCAATTTGTCTGTACGAAGTGATATGGCATGCTCTGGAGTTTGAAATAAATCTTCCATGTTAGGCACGTCAGGGCAAAGCCTGCATAATTCATCAACAGAGGGAATTAATTCACCACATTGTAATGGTTCTCCAATATCCTTCTTCCCATCAATTACGAGTACTGATATATTTTCTTTGGAAGCATAGCGTGCTGCAGTACTTCCTGCAGGTCCGCCTCCAATGATGATTACATCCCAGCTTCTATTCATTTTTATTCCTCAATCATATCGAGATCTAACATAATGAGCTAACTCTAAAACCATCCTCTTAGCTTGATTGTCTTCAATAAAATCAATTTCTCTAATGGCTGAATTCAAATGTTCATTTACTAGAGTTCTGCAATAATCAATACTTCCTGAAATTTTTAAAAGATGTAAGATTTCTTCTAAATCATGTAAATGGAATTTTGAAATCAAATTTAATAAGTTCTTTTTATTTTCATTCTTCAAATTTTGAATTCCTAGAAGTAATGGCAAAGTCATTTTCCCTTCTAGAATATCCAAACCTCGTGGTTTACCTAATCTATCATCTCCAATAAGATCCAATAAATCATCTACTAATTGGAAAGCTAATCCCAATTGCATTCCAAAATTAAATAAAGATTCTTGAACAGATTTTGATTGTCCAGTCAAGATTGCCACTGCTTTACATCCTGATGCAAAAGGACCTGCAGTTTTACCTTCAATGATTTTATAATAATCATCAATTGTAGTTGAAATATTATGAATATGTTCAATTTGTTTAAGTTCTGCAGATGCCATCTTTGAACATGTTTCTGCCATTAAATCTACAATTTCCTTTTCATATTGACCACCCAATCCAAAACCTATGACAAATAACCAATCTCCAGTAATTTGCGCTTTTACTGGCCCTTCAAGCTCATGTATTGTTTTCACACCTCTTCTTATTTTTGAATTATCATTAATATCGTCATGAATTAATGTTGCAGTATGTATGATTTCATATGCTGTTGCTAATGGTAAAACATCTTCAATATTTTCACCCTTTAACATTTCATATGTTAGTAACAATAACATTGGCCGAATTCTTTTTCCTCCAGCCATTAAGATATGTTCTGATAAATCAACAACTTCTCCATGCCCCTCATTTCTCGCCTTTAACATCAAATTTTGCAGAAAATCATCAATTTTAGCCTTGTAATCCTTTAAGTGCCGAAGGTTACGAATATTCTTCGAAATCGGTGCCATTGTCGTTCCGACAAGAGGCGCATATATGAACGAGTGTCCCAAGCCGCAACTGTTTGCGAGTGTTGAAAATGACTGATGAAAAATTAAGGGTTGGCATCTGTGAACAATTTGATGATGGCGCCCAACCTCATTTCAAACGGTTATTAGAGGGATATAATATTGAATATTTAGAATATAAAAACACTTTAGAAATTATTAAATCATTGTTGGATGGAGAAATTGATTTGGCTGGAATAAGTGGTTTATCAGCATTTGATTTAGGTTTTTCAGCAGAATCGTCTGTTTCTGGTTTGGAGATATCTACCTTTTTACCTCGTAGGGATCCTACATTAGTTATTGTAGGAAAAAACAATCTTGATCATTTACCAAGAAGAGGTAAGATATTTGCAAAATCGGAATTAATTAGGAGGCAATTAAGACGTTTTAGAAGAGACCTAAATCTATTGTCCAAAACAGATTTAAAATTGGATGGAATAGAACATGAAAATCTCATTGAAAAACTTGGAGATCTATATGATAATAATGACTTAGATGGTTATGTAATAGAACGTTCACTATGGAATGTTTTTGGTAAAGAAGGACGAAGGCATACTCTAGGGATGCAAATAGGGAATGACACCTCAAGACAACGTTTCATTCCTCCGCCTTTAAGAGGATTTAGTTTATTGATTTCTAGGGTTGGTTTTCCACATTCAATACTAAAAGAAATAAATGATGAGCAATCAATGATTTCATTCAGAGTAGAATCAAAATTATTTCTTGAATTGGGGAAAGACGACTTATTAGGAATTAATGCATCTATTAGGAGAATTTCTACGATTTCTAAATCATTATTAGATGAAGGTGGAATAATTTCAGATATCTTGGAAGAAAAGATTTCAAATATAGATAAGTTAGATGATAACTCAGAAAAACCCGTTCAAATGGTTGAGGTAATTCTTGAAACACTTGATAAAAAAGGTCAGATTACTTATAGTCTTGAAAAAAAATATGTTCCTAGTGATGATGAATATAGAATTTTAAAAATTTGTTTGGATGAATGGAATAGCATTAATGAATTAAAAAACTAGATTACAAATCTTCATTTTTGGTTCCTTTCTCCATTAAATCCTTTAATTGATCTTCGAAAGACATAAGATCGTCTTGTTCTCTTTTTCCAGCCGTTAATAAAATTGAAATTGCATATTCAAGTATGATTTTACGTGTTTTTTGAAACTCTGAAGGAACAGAAGTATCTGCGATGTCTTGATAGGATATACTTAATTCTCTTGCATTATTTTCCCATTCGGAACTTTTTGTGTGAATTAATGTTACAAATTCACTAACTAATTGAGTAAATTTTAACCATTCATTCATAGCTGATTCTAATTCATTTCTTTTCATTTCATAATCACTTTTTACTTGCCCATGTTCTGTTGCGATTTCAATTAATTGATCTGCAGCTGCAGTGGTGTCATATTTCTTTTTTGAAATTGTACGAAATAGTTTAGTCAACCTTTTTTCGACATTAGTTAAATTTTGAATTATTTGTTCTCGATCAGTAGAGAAATTATTTAATGATAATTCAGCGTTTTTTCTTAAATCATACATATTATTCTTGAAAATTTCTTTACTTTCTCTTAAATGTTCTGAAAATAATTTAATTAATTCTTCTAGGTCCTCAGAAGCAGATTTTAATTTGGCTTTTGCCTCTCTATCTATCTCTCCCATATGTGCCGACCAATATCTCTCAAGTGTTCATACTGCTTGAATATACCTACTCTGGAAAACATTATTTATTTAAGAAAATACACTTTTTTAAGGCAATATATTAGTAAGATACTTAGGGGCTGAAAAATGACCCATTGTTATTATGGCGTCAGATGATGGAAATCAAGTGCTGTTAGGGAAGTTATATTCTGCACGTTTGGAAACTCTAAAAAACATGGCAATTGAAAATGACGTACCAAAAAATGGAAGTGTAGAACAATTAAGGGCTCGTTTAATTCAAGAATTAATACTTTCATCATGGAAATTCGATTGGTCATCCATTCAGACATATTCAAAACAGGAATTAACTCAATTTCTTAGTGTATTTGGAATAAAAAGATCTGGTTCAATAAAAGAACAACGTCAGAGATTATGGTTACATCTAAATTGTGACGTAAAATATCATTCATTAGATAACCTTGATAATTTGTCTAGAGATGAATTACATGATCTTTGTTTACATTTGGAATTACCTCGCTCTGGCTCAAAATCACAATTGTTTGGTAGGGTTGCTGGTGTTTTATCAAGTCAAGGTGGTGGTTGGGGCCAAGTGAAAAGAAGTTTGAGACGCCCTAAGGGTGGAAAAGCCAATATAAAACTCCCCGAAATCAAATCACCTAAAGTTGAAGAAGTTATTGAAATAAAATCTAAAGAAGAAATATTTAGTGAGGATGATTTCGAAAAAGAAGAAATTGAATTTTTTAGAAGTTTAAATAGCGCAACTCCTAATAAAGAATTACAACAATTAATAAGTGGACATATAGATTCACTTGAAGAAGGAATACCTCTAGCTGAGGCCAAGATTAAATTTCAAGAAGAGCTTGGGAATAAAAATCTTAAAGATGAATTTGAAAGTACTACGGGTGTCAGTATAGGCAATGAAGATCAAACTAAATCAAATGAATTAAAAGTTGAAATTGAACAATTTTTGTCAGAAATCACAGAAGAATGGAGTATTGAGCATGAAACAGAATTATATTCTCATCTTACAAATCTTGGATTTGCGGTATATTTACCAGAAGTTTCATCAGAATTACATAATATATTAGATGAATTAAAATCAAATAATGAAATTTCTGGCGACTTAGAATTAAAAATACCCGTAGAAACAGTAGAAGAAGCACATTCCATAGCAAATTTAGAATCACGTAATGCAGAATTAGATAATGCAATTAGAGACTTTTTAGAAGATGGCGATCCAAATGATAGAATGGACATTAATGCTTTTATCAAGTCATTAGAATTGCATGGATTACGTACAAATATGCCTATTGTACGTCAACAAATCACAAAGAGGATTTCAGAAATGCAAGAATTGATTTCTGTGGAAAAAGAATCAATATCTTCAACACCTAAAAATTGGCGTGAAAGGCAAGAATTACGTAAGTTAGAACGACTAAGGCCACATCTTTTAGATAAATTAGAAAACATAATGAAAAATAATTCTGAAAATTTAGTTAGAGCTAGAGTTGATTTTGAATCATTAGCAAGTGAAGAAGGGCTTGATTTGAGTATCAGTAGTATTAGTGGCCGATTACATGGATTATTTGATTTACATGTGGAATTAAATGCCCACCTTTTGAGAGAAGATCCAAGAACTAAGCGTAGGGAGAAAGCTTTAGCAATTTTGAATCATAATTCTGTGGAATTGCCAGAGAGTGGTAGGAATACATTACTTAGAATTGAGAAAAACATCGAAGGGTTCGAGCAAGTTATTGATGTAATCTTGAGAAGGAATCCTGGAAGATTTGATGAAGATCAACAAACACTTTTGATACGTTTCCTTGAACAAAGGGGTTATGAGGCAAATCAGGAAGAAATTAGACCAAGAATACTAGGTGCTGCTGGAATGTTAGCTGTTGACATGGGTCATATTTCAGCAGATAAAATACCAACGCTAGGTCCTGAAAATTTAGTTGCAGAAGCCCAAGTAGATTCTGTTGTTGCAGAGATGCGTAAAATCATAAGCGACATACAAGAAGAAAGGGGCATTTCAATTAAAGAAGAAGAAAAAGATCCTACTATTCCAAAGCATCATTTAGAAAAAATAGACATAATGAGAAATAAACTCAACAAAGCAAATGACATCTTAGATAGAATCGGCGGAAGGGGAATCTAAATAGATTAGATTTACTAATAAATTTCTTATTTCTTTAGTTTAGCATAAAAACCTTGAATTACACTTGTTACTGTGTTAATATCTCTAATATTTCTTTTTACCAAATCTGCTAAAATTTGCATTCTTTGTTTAACATGATTTTCAAAATCTGCAGGAGTAATTCCAGCTGCAGTACAGATAGTTTCTCTAAATTTGCTAGGGATTCCAGTTTCTTCAACTTTACATTTGACAGGATCATATTTCCAAATCGCATTAAGTCTTGGTTTGTTTCCTTCCATACCTGCAACTTCTGCAACCTCAATGATTTTTCTTGCCGTTTTCCCATTTTCATGTAATCTTGCTTGAACTATAATTAAATCTAATCCACCTAGCATGATACTTGGAACATTCATTGGAGGATTAATGAGACGAGTTACAGTTTCTGCTGCAGTATTTGCGTGTAGAGTACCAAAAGAACCATCGTGGCCAGTATTCATCGCAGTAAGTAATGTTGCAGCCTCAGAAGATCTCACTTCTCCCACAATAATCCTATCTGGACGCATACGTAGGCTTGATTTTAGACAAGCATTCATGTCTATTTCACTAGTGCCATCAGGTCTTTCTGAACGAGTTTCCATTCTTAACCAATGGTCGTGGTATACTTGCAATTCAGCTGTATCTTCTACAGTAAGCATACGTTTATCCCAAGGAATAAACATACCCATACAATTTACAGTTGTTGTTTTACCAGATCCAGTACCTCCTGCTAAAACAAAATTTGCAGGCCTTGAATCTAAACCTTCTATCCAAACCCACATCATTGCAGCAAGTCGAAGATTTACAGTTCCGAAATTTATTAAATCTACAATTGTAAATGGGTCTTCTCTAAATTTTCTTACAGTTAATGTAGGTCCATCTGGAGATACAGGAGGTATGGTTCCATTTACACGGCTACCGTCAGGCAATCTGCCATCAAAAATAGGTACTTGGTTTGGACCACTTCCTAAAGGGACATTAGTAAATGCAGCAATGTTTTTTGCAATTGTAAGTCCTTCATCATCATCAATCCATATATTCGTACGACACATTCCATGCTCTCTATGTGCAACTTGAACACATTGAGCCCCCCCGTTGTACATTACTTCTTCAAGATTATCATCTTCGAATAATGCTGCCAATTTACCATAAGGATTTGGTTGTACTCTCCCTTCTACATGATATGTAGGTGCGGGGTGTTTTTCATCTCTATATATTGTAACTACGCCATATTGTTCTAGTACTTTTTCTGCCATTTTTTTCACCATTTTTCTAACTAATCATTTCAAATCCAAGAATATAAATTAACATAGAGAATAATGCAAAACTAGGAACATACCAAAACCAACTTTTCATTCTTCCCAACATTCTACCACTAATTAACACAGAAATTGCAGTTGCACCACCAAAGAAATAAGCCATTATCGAGTTTAAATCATTTACAACCATTCCTGATGATTTTGGGGCAAAAATACCGATCATAAATGCAATAATTGCTGGCAACATTAATCCAACGAAGAAAATAATTAAGAAAGCACTACTTTGTAATTCAGTATCTCTTTTATTCATTAATTTATTTAATCTAGAGTATTCTTGACTCATGTCAAATAATACATCTTGCATTGGAGCATCACCCTCAAGGGATGTAAGAATTAAATTAATGACTCTTTGTACTTGCTTGCTTCTACTTTTGACTGCCATTTCAGCCATTGCTGCTTCAAAAGAAGTTGCTTTACTAGCTTGCATAGCATCTCCTATTAATTTTCCAAATAAATCATTACGAACTTCTGCAACTCTTGCAAGACCTTGTTGAATACCTTCACCTGCTCCAATATTATCTGATAAAAGTTCTAAAACCTCTGAAATAGCATTTTCAAGACCTCTTCTTCTTCTTCTTTCAAGTATTGGAGGAATTCCACCACCTAATGTTGCAATTGAAATTATAATAAGTAGTAATATTGCAGGATAATCATTTAGAATTTCCAGGAAATCTAGAATCATAATCAAACACCTGGATCCTTTGTATGTGCCTTCAGCCCAATAAATGCCATTCCAATTAAGGTAATTCCTAACCCAATTCTAACAATGTTCATCATTGTCGAATTAGATGGTAAAGTTCCCATGATGGCACCTGCATCACCCATCAATTGAGGTGCTAATCCAATTAATCCTAATAATATTGGAGAAATCATCCCTATTGATAGTAAGGATTCAGGTAAACCACCTAAATCCTCAATATATTTTTGCATTTTTTCATTACGTTCTTCTTCTTCTGCTGCAGCTTGCATAGACAATGTTTTCAAAACATCTGTATTCGATTTTACATTGTTATACATAGTTGTGAGTAATTTGTTATATCCTTTACTTGATGACTTTTTCATCAAATCTCTGAGTGCAACTTCTAATTTCTTCCCTTTTTTTTGCTGTTTTATCATTTTTTGGAAATCTTCGCTAATTATCCCATAACCTCCACCAGCAATAGAAAGAATTGCAGCTTCTAAACCGATTCCAGAAGACATCATAATCTCTAGAGCTCTAATGGCATAGAGTAAATCTTTTGATTCTTCTTGTTCTCTCATATGTTCACGCCCTAAACTATATCTTCAATAAATTCAAATTCAAATTGTTTTGATTCACCATCGAATTCAAATCTTGCAAAAACAACCTTTTTCTCATTTTCTTCATAAGGTTCGTGAATATATGGTTGTCCAGTTCTAAAAATAGATAAGACTTCTTTGTATTGGTCTAGGTCCAGAGTTCCTTTGACAATATATACGGCACTTTCTGCACCTTCGTCTATTAGATCATCACCTTCTCCACCGTGAATTATTGTTCTAGTAAGACGCCTTGAGATACTTACATTTACACTACAATTACTAAATTGAATCCATTCGCCATTTGCCGGCCGTAAGAAAAATACTTGATCACCCATCGTCATCCTCAGCATGTCACATCAGAACTGGAACTTGAATGTAATGGGTATTTTTACGGTTTTTTAATGTCATGTGACTAATTTATACCATCCAAATTTTATTTCAAATAGATCTCCATCTTCTACCATGTTTTCAATTGTAATTTCAGAGGTCTCTCTTTCGCCATTATTTTTCATACAATAATCTACAATTGATTCAAAATCAACACCATTAGGCCCATCATTTGTTTCAATATATTTAGTGATAATTTCTTTGTAATTTACTTCATTAGAGTTGATACTTTCTTCAGAAACTATTCCTTCAGAAACTATTTCATCATTTACTAATTCGCTTTGATTTGAACCACCTTCAGCGATAGCTAGTGCTCTCAAAACGTTTAATTTATGAAATTCAGAATCTATTTCTCCATAATGTCCTCTTGAAAGTAAAAGCCCTTCAATTAAGTCATTAGGTATTCCCGCTTTTTTATATTCTGAATGTGTTTGCTCAATTTTTTCAGAATTTCTAAACGCTTCGATTCTCTTCATTGTCGAATCACATGCCTCAATAAGAAGATTTGCATATTCTTTTGAATCTATAATTCTAATTTCTTCAGGCCTTAATCCTGTAAAAATAGAACCTTCATCTGATTGCCTCATTGAAGATTTAGCTACCATCATAATTCTTACAGGTTCTTCTTGTTGAAACCTTGCAAGTAATTCATCTGCTTGAATTTGTAATTCTTCTGGCTGAAATGTACCTATGCTAAAGAAATGCAATCCCGAAGGGTCTCTAATTCTTCCAGTCCAAAAAAGACCAGAACTTGATTCTCTTCTTTCCATTAATTCTAATAATCCCATTGCAACTAAACGATTTACTTTGGCTCCAAGTTTTGTAATGATGAATGCAGGATCAAATTCTCCACTGCCTTGCTGTTTTAGTGTTGATTCAGAATATTCTTGTGCTAAAATCCTTATCGCAGGTTGTCTTTTCGCTCTATTAAAATTTGATTGCATGTTATATCCCCCATTTTGTTTTTATTTCATTTGCATAAGATTTTGGATCTATGTCTTGAATTTCTAATTCTTCTGCTAGAAACATTGCACCTTGCTGGTCAACAATACTTCTCCCTTTGATAGAGACAGTAATTCCTAATAATTTTGTTCTTAAATCTTTGATGAATATATCTTTCTTATTTCCATCAATTGGTATTTCTTCTATAGATTTACCAAGGAATTTTTCACTTGATTGCCTATTCATAATCACTGAGATTGTATGTTCTCCATTATCCATTACCATTCTTAATCTCAAATCTTTTGTTGCATCTGAGGCATCATCATCACTTTTCAAAACTCTCCTGTTAGAATCTCTCCAAATAATTCCCGAATCATTACGTATTGAAATAATTGCACCAGTTGTCATTATATTAGCCCTTGAGCCACTATTTACCAAATCATCAACACTAATTTCATTATATTCGTTTGAATCTTCAATCGAGTCCCATAATTGCTCTTCGTGTTTTTCAATTTGTTCTAAATTATCTATTGTGATATCTGGAATTCCTTGCCATGAGCGCACTCTTACTCCTTTCAAACTCAGCCAAATTGGTAAATCATTTTCATTTATTTCAAGATCTTGCCAACTTGTCATTCTACATTTTCCTGTAGGATCAATTACTTCTCCTGACCAAACAGTTTTCGTATCCTCTCCTTCTTTTGTAAATTCTCTTTTTGTCCATTTTTTAATTTCTATTGAAATATCAATTTCTCTCATGCCATCCCTTAAATTAGAAATATTTTGTTTTGTTGATGAATTTAAATCATCTATCGAAGGGAATTTTGAATCTCTATAACTTTCAACTTTTGTATATTGTCCAATGTTTAATTCTGGAGTTTCTCTAAATCTTCTTATTTGTGCCTTCTCAATTTTAATTAAATCCCCCACTTCGTGATTTAAATCTACCCAACTTACATATCCAACTTTACCTGTAGAGTCGGCTATTTGGCCTTTAATCATGTCTAAAGTACCACTTCCATCCTTTTTCTCAATTGTATTTTCATTTTTACTTATTATTCTTCCAATTACAGTTACAATACCATCTTGATTATTAACCTCTGAAATATTTATTGGTTCATCAATTGCAGGAATGTTGTCATCGCCCTCTTGTAATACTACAATTCTTGAACTTTGATTAATATTTAATGAGAGGTTTCCTTCATATTCATTTACCGAGGCACCTTCAATTCTTATTATTGCTCCTGGTTTTATTGTATCTGAATGATTTCCCCAATCAGTATACTTCCAACGTTGACGTGAATTTGAAGTACCCCATGGATCATCTTCAATTAGGCCATATGCCATTTGTCTTTGTTGCCCTCTAATTTCTCTTGTCCATGGATTAAAGGTGATAACTTTAACTTCTATTTCGATATTTTTATCATCTCCATTTAATGAATTAAAATTTTCAACTTTTTTCGTTTCTCTTACTTGTGTATTTGTTGAGATGTTAACATCTCCAGATGAAAATTTTCTCAAAACCGATCTTAATGCATCTTTTGGAGGAATTAAGAAATCCCTTTCATATCTTTCAAATTCATTCTTTATGTCTTCTTCTGAAGCTTCAGGACATTGTTCCATTACAGTATTAATTGCATTAGTTAATTCTTCACTCAAAATCCATTCCTCCGAAACCATTCGCAATTTTTCCCCATGGCCCCAAAGTCTTGGCGATGGCATTGCGTGTTTGTTGTGTTAGTATATTCACTTGCTCACCAAGCCTCCCTACCCTCGGAGGTTCTTGAATTAATTGATTACTTATGAAAAAGAAGAACGGGCAATATGGCTAATGAATAAGTTATCATTTATTGAAAACTCATCACCTCTGTATTTTATTCCTAACCTTTCTAAACCATTCATACTTGGTTTAGGTCTTTCTGTAATTATTTTTGAGTTCATAAGATATGTTATTTTTTGTGCTTTTTCAGTAAATTCACTAATTGGAGTTTCTGGAATTGAGTCTAAATTAGATTCTGGTTTTGGTAAATATATCAGCCATGCTTCAGTATCATTCTCATTTAACCCTGCTCTTGCAAAAGCAGTTTTCAATTGATTAGTTCCTGAAATAATCCTTATAAATTCTGCATCAACATTTTTCGAAAGGGCTGATTTTTGTAAATATTGTTGTTCCATTGCAAACCATACATGCCATAAGTGCCTTTCACTTGCAGCAACGTCTTTTGAGATTAATAACCATCGATTATTTGGTCTAATTTCAAGAAATTTTTTAACATAATTTGAAATTGAGAAATCATCTAAATTGATTTTTATTCCCCAGCAAGGATACCAAGGAGTACTCTTCTCCATGTCTTCCGCGATTATTATCTCATATTGATGGTTTGCTATTTTTCTCCAGGGAGAGGTTCATCATCACGTCTTTTTTCATTTTTATCAGATTTATTATTTTTTATTTTTTTAATGAGATTTTCTATTAATTTAGGACCCCACCCTTGCAATGAAATCAATCTATCTTTATCACGTGGAGTTAATTCTAGAATATCTCTGGGAGTATTCACTCCCATATTGACTAAATCTCTTGCTCTTTTTCTTCCAATATTTGGTAAAGTAACTAAGGGCAAAAGTTCTTTTTTACATCCATATCTAATTCTCTTTCTTAGATCATCTAATCTATTAATGACATTATTTTTAATGTCTTTAAATTCATTATTAAATTTAGTATCGTGATATAAAATTTGTTTAGCAGAAAAAAGTAACCATTCTGCAAGCTCAACTCTTGCTCTTAAATCACCAGGCATTATTTTGTGAATCTTTTCTAAATCTCTATATTCAGCTTCTTCAATCCAATCATTTAGTATCCAGGTTGATTTAATTCTACTTAGGTGAATATCTTCTAATTCTTTTTCATTAAGTAATTCATTATCTAATAATGATGCTTTTTCAAGTAATTTATCATATTCTGAATCTTTCCACCAAAATGTCATGAAATCATCTGTAGAACTAATAAGATAGAGTAAACCCTCATCTGTAAGTGGCAAATTAGAATCATCCCGATAGATTCTTCGTACTGCTCTTCTCAAACCTTCTCGCATTAGTAGCCCACTTGTTGGATCAAGGTACATCCTATTTACTAAGATTCCAAATTCACTAGCAGCGTAAGTCATTACTAATGGTTCAACAGTTTTTGGTGTATTTTCGCGTATATCCCAATCACTAGCAAGATTAAACCCAAGACTTTTTGGAGCATTTGAAATAGAGTTAGATACAGGTTCTAATTGTACTCCTTCAGAATCTTTAGCAATATTTGCCCATGTTGGTATCTCATCATTCCAACTTTCATTTTCATCCACATCTTCATTTGTAATATGTTGATAAAGGTCATCATCACAACCAAGTCTAGAAACTAAATCATTATTTGAAAGCCATTGAATCCATTTTTCAATACGCTCCTCAAGCATTTTTTGAGGTTGAGTATGCCCCAAAAAAGTATGTTTGAAGAAATTGCTTATGGCAAATCTTGAATTAATTCCTCCAGTTGCTATTAATGCTAAAAGATGAATTCTTAATGCATTTTCAGAAGCAAGTTTTGAGGATACATCTTCAGGGTTACCATGAATGAATCGTTCTGCAATGTTGTCTGCGTTTTCAAATGATCTGTCTCCTTTACAATGTAGCCATGCTTCTCCGATAGAATCATATTTTGGCCTTCCTGCTCTACCTAACATTTGTTGCACTTCCATTACAGAAAGCCAACGAGACATTCCTTGATCATATCTTTTTAAATCTCTAATAATTACCCTTCTAGCGGGTAAATTTACACCAGATGCAAGAGTAGGGGTGGCTACAATACAACTTATTTTTTTATTTCGAAACGCATCTTCAATAAATCTTCTTTGTTTACCGTTTAATCCTGCATGATGGAATGCAATTCCTCCAGAAATAATCGACAATAGAGAATCAGAGATTGATGAATCATCTCCTATTTGTTTAAGTTCCTTTTTTAATCCCTCAAGTTCATTAATTTTATTTTCAAGATTCTCCTTTTTCCATTTTTTAACAACTCTTTCTGAAAGTTTACGTGCCAAGCTTTGTGCTGAACGTCTTGTAGATACAAAGATTAGTGATTGTATGTTTTGTTCTAATGAATCTTCTAATGCAGCAACCATTGGTTGTGATGCAGGACCCTTTAGAGTTCTAGGAGGGGGTAATTTAGTCATTGTCTCCTTTGAAGAACAAATTCTTTTTCTGGCTTCTAAATCAATATTAGCTAATGTAGATTGTTCTAATACCACAGGCCTCCATGTTGAAACAATTAATTTAGCTTGTAACCATTTTGCTAATTCAACTGAATTCCCAATTGTTGCAGATAATGCGATTATTTGGACATTTTTATTAGAAAATAAGAATCTTGTCAAATTTATTTCCATTGTTGGTCCTCTTGAAAAATCATGAATTAAATGGACTTCATCAGCAATAATAATGCTTAGTCCTTGCATAATTTCAGGTCTATTTCTCATTATAGAATCAAATTTTTCACTAGTGCATATAATAATGTCAGCATTGTTAATGTTTGTATTTTCTCCATCCCTATCTCCAAGAGCTAAGCCTACTTTTAAATTAAGAAATTTTCCAATTTCAGATAATTCAGAAAATTTTTCACCTGCTAATGCTTTTAATGGAACAATATATACTGCTTTACTTCCTACATTTTTAATAAGTAGATTTTGAATAATACCAAGATAAGCAATTAATGATTTTCCACTTGCAGTAGGGATTGAAATCAAAGTATTTTCTCCTTTTAGGACTGGTTTTAGAGCCTCTTTTTGAGGAGGATATAGTTCAGAGATCCCCCATTTTTCTTGAATAAATTTTTTGGCCAAAGTAGGAATTTTCAATTTTGAAATTGAGTTTGGACTACTCGCCATGAATGTTCTATAATGCCCAAGGCTCAAAAGGACTTGGTTCATCGTTTTTTTAAAAAAAACTTAACACAAATTTCATAATTAGTTGATAGGGATGAAGGGCAAGGGTAATGAGCGGCTTCATTGTGGTAGTGTTAGGGCTGGCTATGGACGAAGACTTTGAAGCCGAGATATTAGAAAGATTAGCGGTATTTGATGATGAACCAGATATCAATGACTGGGCAGAAATATTTTCAGGGGCATTAATGGCATGTATTGGTGTAGTTTATATGACTCATCCAGGTGATTTCATTAATGAAACTGTGATGTTATGGTTATCTGCAGCGATTACTGCTGTTGGACTTATTTGGGCAGGACATGGATTGAAAGATATGTCCGTAAAAGAAGTTCGAAGAAGTATCGTAATGCTTGAACTTTCAAAGGAACGTGAAAAAGGCGTAGATTATGGATTAATTAGAGATGTATTACTACATCCAAGCCAATACACTGGATTTTTAATGGAAATATATGAATCCGCTTTTGAAGATGGAGTATTAGATAAAGCAGAGCTTGAAGAATTAGAAGCAATTCGTTCAGTATTAGATTTAACAGATGAACAAGCAGCATCAATAGCTTTGAAAGCTGCAATTACAGTTGCTCTTAGAGATGGTAAAATCGAAGATAGAGAAATAGAGTTAATCGAAAGTGCAGCAAAAGATGCGGGATTAAGTAAATCAGATCTTACTAAAATTCATTCAGCACTTGAAGATGGCCATTTGGATGATGATGAAAAGAAAATGCTTGAATCATTAATTTATGGAAATTCCTCTGAAGAAGAATAATTACTTAATGGCCTTATCAAGTAATTTAGAATTACATTTAATGCAAATGTATTTTCCAGAAGATTTCCTTTGCCTTAGTACTTCAATGTTACACTTAGGGCAAACCCACTTCCAAGTGGAATTTTTAAGTCTTAACATTTCCATAAATTTAGTTCCTAATGCTTTTTTTTGATTTATTGTAGGCCACAAAGATTCTAATTTGTAAAATGTTTTATTATGGCCTAAATAACCAAGGCAATGAATGAACTCATGAAATATTATTATCTCTCGATATATTTTCCATTCAGGTTCAAGTAATAATGGGTGAATATCAACAACTCTTACACAAGAGGGATTTGGATTTATGGAATTCCATTTTCTTGTTGGAAAATATCTAGTTACTCCATGTCTATATACTGAACTTTTCCTTAGAAGTCCTAATTTTATATTTTTCAATTCATTAATTTCTTTTGTTACATTAAAACCTAATGTGGTCATTGTTTCAAGTACATTATTTACTGATTTTTGCAAAATATGTGACTTTTCTAGATTCACAAATTACACCTTAATTGTCTTAATGCCATCTATGGTATGCTGGATGACCTTCTTTTACAGATACGAATAATCCTTCTCCTTTAGCACATAATTTTTCATTTGCGTATAATTCCATGGAGACTCGTGCTCTATCCTCATGTAATTCCTCAATTTTAGATGTGATTGTTAGAATTTCATCAGATGGAGTAGGCCTCATTAATTTTACAGAATAATTCGCAGTTACAGTGCATGATGGTTTTTCATCCCCTTTTTGATCCATTATTGCTATTGCAGCAGTCCAATTACCATGACAATCCAGAAGAGTTCCAATAATTCCTCCATTTATTATTCCTGGAAATGCTTGATGTTCTGAACTTGTTTGAAATTTAGTACGCAAACCACCTTCAATTCTAAATGAATCTATTTTCAAACCTTTTTCATTTGATGGACCACATCCAAAACAAATTGAATTTGGAGCGAACTTTCTTTGAACCCCAATTAATTCTGACATGTGCCTACGATGTTTCGAGAGGTTTATGAATCAATAGTATGGATTATTTAGTGCGAAGTTAAGAAATAGATTAATCAGTCTCCTTCAACAGTGTACAGAACGGCGAGGACATGTCTCAAAAGAAGGGCAAATCTCGAAAAAGTGGAGATAATCAAAAAAAGATAAGAGTATCTCATGAAATGTCAGCCGAAAGGAAAAAGGCAGTAAAAGAGGCAATGAAGTCAAAAAAAGAACCTAAACCAGAATGGGATAGGATTAATGAGCCATCTGATTATATATTTAATAGGAAAAGAGTGAAGCCAGGTGAAATTAGGACAATTAAATTAAATTTACTAAAGGTTTCTTTAGGTGATTCTTGGCCAACATCAGTTTGTATCTTGCATGGTAAGCGTCCTGGACCTGTGATTACAATTACTGGAGCCATACATGGTGATGAATTAACTGGGCCTAGCGCCTGTTCTCATCTTTTATCAGAGACATTAACTTGTGAAGGAGGGCCATTAGATCCGAATAAGATTGCTGGAACAATTCGGATTATTCCTGTAATTAACACTCCTGGATTTAAATCAAATTCAAGATATTTTCCAGATGGTAGAGATTTAAACAGGGAGTTCCCTGGACGTAGGACTGGAAATACTACACAAAGAGTAGCTTACAGAATATATCATTCATTAATCAAAGATTCAGATTATGTAATTGATTTGCATTCAGCAGCAAAAGGTAGATCTAATATGCCTCAGATTAGAGCAGATTTAACTCATTCATCCTCTCAAAGACTTGCTAAATCATTTGGATTGGAGGTTATTTTGGATAGTAAGCCGCCAAAAGGATCTCTACGTAGAACAATAAATAATTTGGATATTGGTGCAATAACTTACGAAGGAGGTGGAGCAAGTACCCTTGACCATGATGCTGTACAAGTTGCAGTTAATGGGGTATTAAATTCATTAAAAACTCTACATGTGATACCAGGTTCTCCCAATCGTCCTAGGTTTCGTCTATTAGCTTCAGGTTCAACTTGGTTAAGAGCACATGGAGGGGGATTGCTAGATATGTTGGTTGGCCCAGGTTCTTTTGTAGAAGAGGGAGATGTTGTTGCTACAATTAGTGACCCACAAAGCCCCGGTGAGTCAATAAACTTAGAATCACCAATAACGGGATTATTCATCTGTGCAGCAACTCATCCATTTGTAACAGCAGGAACTCCTGTAGGTCATATCTTACCAATTACTAAATCAAAGGAATTAATTATGAATCAATGTGACGAAAATTCAAGATTAATTGTAAATGGATCATTAGGAACTCCAGTTTGGCGTGAAGAATCTGATGTAGATGAAATTTCAATTGAAGGAGAATGGTCTGGAGGGAATGTTGATTCAGAATGGCAAAAAAGTTGGGCAACATCAAATACAGATAATTCACAAGGAAATAGTATTGCCGCAGAAGAAGAAGAAGATTAATTTATGCTGAAATAAATGAATTTACAACATTAGTTACTTCATCATCTGACATGAGCCTTCTTTTTGACTTCGCAACTTCAAATAAGTGTGCAACTAATTCATCAGTTGGTTCGAAATTATTTTTTTCAAGCCACCAAATAATATTTGATCTTCCACTCATATGCCCGATTCTTATTATTTGTTGTAATCCAAAGTCTTGTGCTGGAACTCCAGAATATACTCGATCAGCTAACCAATCATCTCCTTTTTTCATTGCTTTGATTACTGCAGATGCATGAACTCCAGTACCAGTTTCAAATGCATCTTCACCAAATACAGGATAATTTCTTGGTAATGCTACTTCAACATATTCGTGTGCTTTATTCATATATTCATTTAGAAGTGTTAAATCATTATCAATGACACCCATTAAACTTAGATTAACTAGAGTTTGATCCAGTGGTGCATTTCCTGCTCTTTCACCAACTCCTAAGGCAGTTCCATGTATTACATCAGCACCAGCTTCAACGGCAGCTAAATTATTTGCAACTCCTAACCCTCTATCTTGGTGTCCATGCCAATTTATTTCGATCTCTCTTCTTTTGAATCCCGCATCAGGAATAACCTCATTTTGTATGAATGATAGTAATTGTTTAGTTCCATTAGGAGTTACATGCCCGCATGTATCACATACACAGAGTCTATCAGCCCCTAATTCAAGCGCTCTTGTGTAAATTTGTTTTACGTCTTCAGGTCTACTTCTTGTGGTATCTTCTGTAACGAACATTACAGGAATATCATTGTCTATTGCAAAACCTACTGCTTTTTCCATTGTCGAAATTAATTTTTCCATGGTCCAGTTTTCTGCATATTGACGGATAGGACTTGTTCCAAGGAAAGCACTTGCTTGGATTTGAATTTCATATTTTGCTTGCAAGTCAACCAATGGTTCAATGTCTGAAACTACAGTTCTTACGGCAGCACCAGGTCTTATTTTGTAATCATTTTCTACAATATGGTTAAGCATTGCATCAATATGTTCTATGTGAAATGGACCAGCACCAGGTAATCCGAGGTCAACTTTTTGGATTCCTAATTTTTCCATGTAAGTTAATAATTCTATTTTTTGTTCAATAGTAGGATTTCTTGCTGATGGTGATTGAAGACCATCTCTTAATGTTTCATCATCAAACCAAACTTTATGGGGATGTTTAGATTCATCACGGTTTAATTCCCAATTGATGACATTCCAATCGTAAATCAAATTATTTTCATTCATCAGAAACTCCTCAGGACATTAACGCAGAGCAAGTTCTAGTGTTTGAACTTCACTATTCTTCTTCATCAATTGATTTTGTTGAATTAGATAATTCTTCATCAATTAATTCTGCAGGAATTCTCGCGGCAAAAATGATTTCATCAATAAATTCAGTTTTACTCTTATTTCTTAATTCCATAATTTTATTTCCTTTAGTAGATCTGTTTTTTGTAAATTTAGTATCTTCTGCTTTAACTCTAATCATCATTCCTTTAGATGTTAATAAAAATAAATTATCTTGAATGTCTGGTATTTGTCTAACTGCAACAATTTCATCTATTTCATCTAGTTTCATTGTGGTAATTCCTTTAGCACCATTTTTAGTCCTTCTATATCCATCATTGATAAATTTAAGAGAACCATCATCATTTAGTCTTTGAATATTATTTGCATCCATGTCCGGAATTTTTTCTGCTGTACCAACTCTAGTTCTTTTTGCTTGTCCATTTTTGGTTATTGTTATGATTTGAGTTTCATAATTTGAAGTAACTATCATTCCAACTACGTGCCCACCATCTCCACGAGATCCAGTTCTAATCCCCCACACTCCTGAAGTATTACGGCTCGTAGAGGATATTTGACTACATGAGAACCTAGAGGCAAATCCTTTGTTGGAAATTAGTACGATGTCAGAATTATCTGTGCCAGGTCTTACTCCAACTAGTTCATCATTTTCAATTTTAAATTTGATGGCATATTTCCCATTTCTATTTATTTTAACATATTCTCTTAGATCTGTTTTCTTAATAAGTCCACATTTAGTTGAAAATAGTAAGTAATGTCCAGAGGCAGGTTTCTTTTCTCCTTCTTCAACTTCAACATTTATTGATTTTTCCACTACTTCATCAATTAAATCTTTTGAAATAGGTAAGATGCTTACTACATTTTCATCATCTCTTATACCTTCCAATAAATTTCTAATGTGGCTTCCTTTTGCTTGCCTACTTGCAGAGGGCGTTTCCCATGCTTTAAGTCCATAAACACGACCTTTGTCTGTAAAAATTAACAATCGATCTTTACTGAAGCAAGTAATTATTGCTTGGGGTCTATCTTCGTCTTTGGTAGTAACTCCTTTTAGCCCTTTACCTCCAGTGCCTTGAGTTCTAAATGTTTCAGTTGGAAGATGCCTTATGTAATTATTTTCTGAAAGAGTTATTACAATTGCCCTTTCTTCGACTAGGTCTTCTCTATCCATTGATAATGGCATAGGATCTATGTTTGAACGTCTTTCATCCCCATGTTTTTCTAGCATTTCATTTAATTCATCTAGTAGAATATTTAATCTTCTCAATCTTGATGAAATAATATCTTTTAAATCCGCTATAGTCACTTGTAACTCTTCAAACTCATTTTGGACTTTATTAACATCTAATTTACTTAATTGATATAATCTTCTTTCGGCAATAGCTTTTGCTTGAGGTTCTGTAAAATCAAAAGATGCAATACCTTTGATGATGCTTTCATTTCCCTTTAGTACAGATTCAAATTGTTCTCTACTTTCACTTGCCTTCCCAACAGCAATTACATCATCAATTCTATCTTGTGCTTTAACTAAACCTTCTAAAATATGTGCTCTTGCTTCTGCTTTATCTAATTCAAATTTTGCACGTCTTTCTATTACCGATTCTCTATGTTCTACGTAAGTATGTAACATTTTAGGCAAGGTTAGTAGTACAGGCCTCCCATCTAAAATGCCCATCATATTTGCAGAATATGATTCTTGCAAACGACTCTTTTTGAATAATTGATTTAATACAGCATGAGGATCTGCATTGTTTTTTACTTCAATTACTACTCTGATACCTTCTTTAGAAGATTCGTCACGAATATCTCTAATGCCAATTACAGTTCCTTTACTAACTAGGTCAGCAATATGTACTAGCATATCAGCCTTCTTAACTTGGTATGGGATTTCATGAATAATGATTCTTTTACCTTTCTTGTCATCAAAAACATCGCATTTAGAACGAACATGAAATTTACCTTTTCCTGTAGAATACATGTCGAAAATACCATCTATTCCATGGATTGATGCTCCTGTAGGGAAATCGGGGCCTGAGATATGTTCCATGTAATTTTCAATTGAGATATTTGGCATTTCTAAATTCTCAATTCCTTGTTCAATGATTTGGCTTACATGTAATGTGACAGCACCTGCGACCTCTGTTAAATTATGAGGTGGAATTCTTGTAGCCATTCCTACTGCTATTCCATCGCTACCATTTAGCAAAAGATTTGGCAATCTAGCAGGTAATACTGTAGGCTCGTTTTCAGAATCATCGAAATTAGGTTGAAAATCAACAGTTTTCTTTTCTATATCTCCAAGCATATGTTTTGCAATCCGATCCAATCTACTTTCAGTATAACGCATTGCAGCAGGAGGATCACCGTCAATAGAACCAAAATTCCCTTGACCATCTACAAGAGGATATCTTAATGAGAAATCTTGCGCCATTCTTACCATTGTATCATAGATTGATTGATCACCATGAGGATGGTATTTACCCATTACTTCACCCACAGACCTTGCAGACTTGCTAAATTTCTTATCTGAGGTATGTCCTCCTTCATACATTCCATACAAGACTCTTCTATGTACTGGTTTTAGCCCATCTCTTGCATCAGGT
>CATFLP010000013.1 GCA_949514915.1 Methanobacteriota archaeon
CCCTCCATTCTTTTTCGTTGACTCCAGTGCTGAAAGCATTCGTGGATGATTTGTACCTGGGTTTTGTCCCATTACAATCACTAAAGATGTTTTATCAAAATCATCTAAAGTTACAGTGCCTTTTCCAATTCCAATAGTTTCTGATAAACCTCTGCCACTTGATTCATGGCACATATTTGAACAATCAGGTAAATTATTCGTCCCAAATGCCCTTACAAACAATTGATACAAAAAAGCTGCTTCATTACTAGTCCTGCCTGAAGTATAAAATATTGCTTCATTAGGAGATTTTAATGATTTTAATTCCTCCCCAATTAAATTAAATGCATCATCCCAACTAATTTCAACATAATTATCTGACCCTTCTTCTTTGTACATTGGAGTAATTAATCTTCCCTGTTTATTAAGCCAATAATCAGACTTTTTACTGAGTTCTGAAATTGAATATTTTTTGAAAAATTTAGATCCTATTTTTTTATTCATGGCTTCGTCAGCAACTGCTTTAGCACCATTTTCACAGAATTCAAAACTAGTACGATGTTCTGGATCAGGCCAAGCACATCCAGGACAATCAAACCCTTCTTTTTGATTTACTAAAGATAATGTCTTGAGTGATTTTATTAATCCCATCTTCCTTAAAGAATGCTTAGTAGTTGAGATGATTGCTGGAATTCCAGCAGCACTTTTCTTTGCTGCTTTCTGCCTTGTTTTCGACTTGTCTGGTGGTGCCCTATGACCTTTCACTATTCATTCCTAAACGTCACATTAGTTAATTGTTGACAAAATTCTTTGCTCGCAAGAGTAAATATTGTAGCCTTTTCCACTAACAAAACCAACCAAAGTTATTGAGCAAGCAACAGCTAAATCAATTGCAAGAGATGTTGGTGCACCAATACAAATCATGATATTAATCCCTACCATTGCAGCTTTTTGTACCATTTCATAGCTTGCCCTTCCAGATAAGCATGCTCCAATAACGTTGTTACCGATATTTTCATCAAAATATGCATTTCCTATTGCTTTGTCAAATGCATTATGCCTCCCGACATCTTCTTCAATACAAATTATTTCAGAATTTTTTGTAAATAATCCAATAGCATGCACCCCCCCAGTTTTTAAAAATAATTTTTGATTCTCTTTCATTGAATCACATATTTTTTGAATTGAATTAGCAGATATATTAGATTCTATAGATTTTTTACGCGGTATTTTTTTTAAGATTTCATCGATTGTTGATTTACCACAAATACCACAACTAGAATTAGCAATAAAATTCCGTTTTAAATTTGAAATATCTGGCATGACATTAGTATTTAATTCTAAATTAATTTTATTTTCATCGGCAATACACTTAGATTTCTTAATATCATCAATTTCTAAAATCCCTTCTGTTAATAAAAATCCATAACATAATTTTTTATCATCCCCTGGAGTTCTCATTAGTATATTTACAATTTCAGAGGCTCCATTAGGTAAACTAAGAGATATTTCAAGTGGACTTTCAACAGCTACAAAATCTGTTTGCAATGTTATTTTATTCTTTGAAAATCTTCTTGAAATTATCTTGTTATAGTTTGTATTATTTTCCATGAAAATCAATTGTTTTTTGCTAAATTTTTACAAATCTTTATCTGTTCTTTAATTCTCTTTTTTGTCTCATCATCAAGTTCTCTAAGCAATGCTTGTTCAAAGCACTTAATTGCATCTGGGAATGCTGTCATTTCTGCATATGCCATTCCTAAATTATACAAAATCAATCCTGTAACGTTAGAAGGATCTATCTGCATAGCATCATGATAAGCATTAATACTATCTGCAAATTTATTAAGGCCATAAAGTGAATTACCCCTCCCATTCAATATTTTAACCTTCAATGATAAGTCATCTCCCACTAAAGATAATGCCTTATTGTAGCAACTTAATGCTTCAGTAAATTTTTCTTCAGAATATAGAAGTAATCCTTTATTGTACCATTCTATAACATTACCATCTTCTAATTGACTATTATTATTTTCAAATGAATTTAAATTAGCTGCTGCCAATTCTAAATTCACTTCTTGAACTGGGACTATCTGTTCGGTTTCTTTTTTTTCCACTGGTACTGAAAGGATTCCCAAATCAGTTATTCCTCCTGATAATTCATTTGCTTTACTTTTACATTTTTCAGCTTTTTCAAATTCACCCATTCTTTCAAGTGATTTTGATAAACCTAACCAAATCCCTGAATTATTTGAATTATTCTCCAATAATTTTCTCCATTCTTTAACTGATTCTACTTGCTGATCTGCTAATGACATTGCTTCCGCTATCAACATAGATTCTTCCAAAGAATTATCAGTTCTTAAATGTAATAATGCCTCTTTAGCTAGTGTAGGTCCTTCTTTAATTGTCAATGGTTGTTCTGAATGTTCCATAACAACAGATTCTGCTCTCGCCATTGAAATTAATAATTTGATAAAGTCAACCCGATATGGATGTGATGAATTTTCTCTTAACAAAGTACGGTATGCCTTTATTTCCAAATCACTACGGCCTAATTCCTTTGCAGTCTTTGCCAAGTTATTTGCTGCCTTAAGATATTCAGAATCTAATTCCAAAGCCATTTCAAAATGATTTAATGCTTCTTCTTTCCTTAGTGATTTACTTAACATAACTCCTAAATTATGTTGTGCAGTTGATGAAGTAGGGTCTAAATCTATTGATTTTTGAAGATCACGTATTGCTGAATCTAATTCTCCAATTTTTGCCTTGGCTCCACCAGAAAGTGCCCATAGAGGTGCAGATTTAATTGAATCTGACAAGTGAGAAGATACTAACTCTATGGCATTTTCAGGGTTACCATCTTTAATTAAATTTCTAACATTTTCCTCAATTTCAGAAAAATTTACATGATTATTTGTTTCTTTTAATTCTATATTTTTAGCATCAATAAATTTTACTGTTTTAGCTGCATTTTCTAATTCATCCCGATCTAGAACTAAATTAGTATCTCTATCATGCATAGTTGCTTCTTTCAATAATGCTTCTTGGCTTTCTATGCCATGTTCCTCCATTACTTCCTTAAGATCACTAGAACTAAATTCATATGATTCCACATCTTTAGGGCCATCTTCAAAGATTACCTCCTTTCCTGTTTCTGGAGGAACGATGATGGCTGCACTAGGAGCATTTCCTTTCTTTGCTGAACCCCACCCCCTAACTTCCTTCCAGTCTTTAACAGGAGATTTTTGTACTGCACCAGATGACTTGTCAACAATTGCTTTCAACAATGGGTGACCATCGAACGTGCTCATTGCAGTTAAGGCCCATTTTGTTGCTTCTGAATAATCTCCAAGCCTATCTAATAATACTGCTAAGTTAGCTGCTGCAGGTGCAAAAGATGAATCCAAGTCTAAAGCAATTTCAAATGATTGCTTTGCACCTTTTAAATCACCTTTAGTTTCTAATAGTACCCCTCTGTTAAACCATGCAAGACTTTGGCTTGGATCTAAACTAATTACATGGTTAAATACACGAAGTGATTCTGCATATTTTCCTTTTCTAAATAGAAATTCTCCTTCCGCAATTAATTCTACCGCATTAGGTTCTTCATTATCCCCTACAGAACTTACTTCATCCATTAAATCACTCTGCGCTGACCTTTCCTAGTCAACTTAGGGTATAGAATCATCTCTTTGAATCTAACGAATAGAATATCAACACTACTTCTACAAAATTAATAGTAAAACGTATTACTAAAAACCCTTACGCGACAATATGGCTGCTAAAGTTAAGGTAATGGGAATTTCTGGGAGTTATGGAAATAATTCAAACAATACTAAATTAGTAAAATTAGGACTAGAAATCCTAGAAAAGATGGGTGCTGAAATATATTTTTGGGATTTAAATGAAAAACCACTTCCATTAGTTGGTGAAGAAGGAAGTTGGGAAAATAAAAATGTTGCCGAGTTTCAAGATTTAGCAACTGAAGTAAATTCATACTTACTTTCTTCACCTGAATATCATGGATGCATGTCAGGAGTAATGAAAAATCAATTAGACTGGATATATAGCAAACATGTAAGTGGCAAAGCTTTCGCATTAATGTCTACACTTGGGGGGCAATCGAATTCAAATACATTAAATCAAATGAGAATTGCTGTTAGATGGATTCATGGATGGGCAATTCCAGAGCAAATAGCGGTTCCAAACATAAAAAATGCATTTGACGAAAATGGAATGTTAAATGATGAAAAATTAATGGAAAGATTAGAAGAAACAATGGATTCATTATTTAAATCATCTTTAATGTTAATTAACTCAAACTAATTAGAAATCTCCCCTTCTAATGGATTTACATCTAAACCAAGTTCAGAGTTTGGTTCAGGTAGCGGATTATTTGGATCTTGAACTCCTGGGCCATTTGGCCAACTTTTGTCAAATTTTTGTTTAAGGATTATTAAGAAACCTAATGATTCGAATTGCCTTAATGCAATTGCAGTTCGTTCTTCAACAGGAGAGATGTGCTCGGTAAATACTTCATCCATAATTTTACAAATCTGGGAGAAATTTCTTGAACCATCGCATAATTCCCACAACAAACTATTCATATCATCTAATGGTCTTCTTAAATCTCTTGGCCCCTTTGTCATTTTAAACAGAATTTTTTCAAGATAATTAAAAAATTTACCAAGTCCTTTTCTTTGATTGTTTTCTTTCCAAATTCTAATTACCACAAGTCTACCTGTGACTCCTGTTTCATTTGTTTTGATTTCAACCAGGCCTCTTCTTGCCCACCAGACAGGACATCTCGTAGGATACATTTCAGCTAATTCTTCCATTTTTATACATCCATTGTCAATGTCCATCCTAGTAATGTTAACATAGAAATTACCCCTAATATTGCAAAAAATCTAAGCAAATCTACTCTCTCTGTGTAATTTCTCAAATACCATGAAATTACACCACAAATTGATACCATAAAGAGCAAGAAATACCAAAACGCTGGAAAAATCATAATTTACACCTTATTAATTTTTAATTATCCCTAGACATTAAGGAGCCAAAAGCATCTTCCAGTGATTGTGTTTCTATTTCCGATGGTGGTCTAGATTGTGGTTGTGAAAAATTACTAGCAGGCACAGTATTTTGCATAGGGGCCACGTTTTGTACAATTTGTGTATTATAGGCTGTATTTTGAATCATATTTTGCTGATTATGTTGTTGGATTGAAGTTTGATAATATGAATTTTCTTCATTTACTTCATCTTCATATTTATCAGAATACCTTTGAATTAAAAGTATACTTAAAAGTACCAAAATTACCCCTCCAAAGGTCAGCATTAATCCTTTTAAAAGTCCATTTTCTTCAAAGAATGAATTGAAAAAAGTATTCTCTCCAGGTGATTGTATAGCCATTTCCAAATTCCATTTTTGAACATAATTACCATTTGTATCCATCACATTTATTTTAATTTCATTTAGTCCTGAATCTTCTCCAATTTGCAAACTACAATCGATTCTAGACTTCCTACTATTACCCGAGATTGCTGCAGGAATTACTACCCTAAATTCACCATCATTAGATGGGTCTTTGCAATAAAGGAACCAACCATCGGGAATTTCATAAGTTATATTCAAATCTTCAATAATTGAAGAATAACTTGAAAAATTAATACTAAAATATTCTATTGAGTTTGGAGAATATATTCCAGAATTTATGCCCAATTCTAA
This sequence comes from Methanobacteriota archaeon, assembly GCA_949514915.1. Taxonomy (GTDB): domain Archaea; phylum Thermoplasmatota; class Poseidoniia; order Poseidoniales; family Poseidoniaceae; genus MGIIa-I. The sequence goes on from CATFLP010000013.1 coordinate 5,713, forward strand.
AGAAAGGCTACGATATATAGAAACATCAATGATTGAAATATTTGTAAGAGTTGAAGATTCTCCAAGTTGATTACTTCCTCCTTGTACTGTCCATGTAATTTTTAATTCAGAAGGTATTTTAATGTCTGAAGGAATAATAATTAATATTTCAATTCTAGCTAATTGATTTTTATCTAAAGGAATAGATGCCCACTGCCCCGATGAAAAATATTCCTCTCCAAATGTTGGGGCACTTAAGACAATACTTAATCCCGAATCTTGAATGCCTTTTTCAAAGTCGAATTTAACCTTTAAATTATTATCAAATGAATTACCAGAATTAATTATTGTAGCATTTAATTCAACAATTTTATCTGCTTCAGTTGTAATATAATTTATTGGACTAATAACCCATTCAGGATGGAAAGTCATTGCAGTAAATCCAGAATATGAAAGACTATTATCAGAATAATCAACTTCTGTATCATATAGAATTGAACTGATCAATATTTGGAAATTAATTGAAATTTCTCCCAGAACATCATCAGGAACAAATAAATGAAGAGTTATTTCAACTATATCATTACCCTCATAACCAGGTGACAAATTGTAAGAACCTACTTCTTTTTCACCATCAGAAAACCAATAATCCCAATCATAATCTAAATTTTCAATTAAAAATTGTACTTCATCAGCACCATTACCATTATTAGAAATATTAAATGTAAGTATATTCTCACTTCCCGGTGAAAGGTAATTATTAGAATTTAGATCACTAATTTTTAAATCACTAACCATACTTACTGAAATTCCATCAAAAGGAACTGTATTGATCACGTCATTACTTCTTGTACTCTTTATTATTGGAGTTAAAAGAGGTCCCGAATCACCACTTTGGGCGTTTTCAGGGACATTTATAATCAAATAAACATCAAAAGTAGCATATCCAGATACTTCAAATGAGTAAGGATTTAAACATTCATTTCCATCTTCAATTATCATTCCTTCTTGATTTGATTCAATAACCCAGCTCCTAGAACCACTTCTCTCAAAACATACTTCAAATGTATCAAAAACAGATGCATTATTCCAAAGTGTAAATGGTAAATTAATAATTGAACCAGGAGACGGATTAATAATATTAGAATCTAATTTACTAATTTCTACAGAAAAACTGGCCTGTGAAATCATACTAGCAGAAGCATTAATCCTTAAGTTTGCAATAATATCATCTCTTGCATCACTAGTTGCGGATAAAAATAAACTGCTATATTGCCCAGGAATTGTATCTGCAGGAATTGAAACTGTCATCCTAATAGGTGTTGATTCACCAGATTCTAAAGAAATTGACAATTGTTGATTCCACGATAAGTCAAATGACCATCCAGGTCTAAGAAGCAAAACTGAAGAACTAATCTGGAATGTATCATAAACGTCACCAGCATTAGTTAATGTTGCATATAACTCACACGTATCGCCAGGTCTACATGAACTAATCTCTTCATCATATTCAAGTAATGGGAGAAATGTAGGTAAAACATTAATTTTAAATTGTTTAGTATCACTAGAGGAGATTGAATTTAAGGAAATGACTTTAAAATTCAAATTAGTATCTCCTAATGAGGAATTAGATGAAGGTTTTACACGTACAGTAATATTCTTTGAAGCTCCTTTAGCAACTTCTATCCCCGTTTGTGGATCAATAGGACCTCCATTTTGATAATTTAATGTCCAATCCCAACCATTAGGAAGATTCGTAATTTCAAAACCAAATTTGTCCTCTAAATTTCCAATATTTTTAATCTCTAAATTATGCTCAGACCATTCTTCTGCTGATGATTGGCCATCAGAAATACTAACGATCTTAGGACTAAACTCACTATCTCTTGCAGCCTGATCATAAACCATTACAAAATCATCAATCCAATACCCAGAATCTGTATTTACTGCATTTGAAGTAAAGCTTAATCTTAATTTACTGTTAGAATTCATATCAATTGGATTAATATTATAATTAAATAAATTCCAATTAGCTGCAGAAGAGTCAATTACTGCGTTTAAAGTGCCTAATGTTTTCCAATTATTGGGTGAATTCTGAATTTTAAGATATAAATTATCACCAGTTTTACTTGCTCCTGATGCTAAGAATGAGATCTGGAATTGCCTTAGAGGGTTTGAAACCCTATCTCCGAAATCTAGTACTGTACTATCCATAATCTCATTCCAATTGTTCCCATAAGAAACAGTATTTTGATCTCCAACATAAAATGAATTCCTGTAGAAGGTACTAGAATCATGTGGAGTTATACCTGTATCTGTATCTATAGACCAGTAACTAGACATTGAATTCCATATTCCTGCAGAGTTTGCATTTTCATATAAATATCCAATAGTATAATGTCTTGAATACTGATCATTTGAAACATCATCATCTTGTGGATGTAGGGTAATTGCATAAATTGTATGATTGCCAGAATAATCAGGTATCCAATCAAGATATACCATTTTTGAACTAGATCCTGAAATACTAGAAACCTGGATTATTTGATCGAAAATAATAAATTCATCATATTCATTATGTTCTATATAGACCCTTAAATCAAATTGTCCACTTGATGATGAACCAATATTCTGTAAATTAACACCAATTTGTTGTTCTTTACCTAACATACCATCTACAATCCATAGGCTATCTGGACGATTTACAGTATCACAACAAGTGTAACTAGATAATAATCCAAAATTTTGAAAATCCCCATTATTAGAATATTGAAACTCAAAATTATTTGGCTTCAAATTTATGCCACTTAATTTACTAGAAGCGTTATAAGTCTCAGAAACTGTTTTTTCATTTAAATCATCAATGCAGTCAAAAAAACCCATAAAAACGAGCCCCGCCAAACTCAGAATGACTAGAATAACCCTAGAAGCCACATAAGAGAGAAGACAAGATGGGTATTTCAAACCATTGCTGTAACTAATTTATTTTGTCTTGCTCAAGTGCAATTTCAACTTCTTTTCTTTCCTTTTTATTACTTTGCTGAGAAATGAAATATATCAAAAATGCGGGAACTAATAATATCATAAAACAACCTATCAATGCAGACATAGACCATAACATTTCTGTTACTGCATCTATTTGGAATAATTCAACACCAATAACCTCCTCATTTACATAATTAACTGTAATTAGGGGATTAATTTCTGTATGATTTCCATCTGCTACAATTGAGATTTGCCATAACCCAGATTCATGGGTTCTATTAAATGTTGAATTAACCACTTTTAATGCATCTTCAAAGTTTTCAGCTCTAACAGTACCTCCATCTCTAAATGCAGGGTTAGGGTGCGTAAATGAAACAAAAGTAGCATTACCGTCACTTATAGACATAGTATGAGTTGAACCTACTTGGCAGTCTACTGTTACCCAAACAAAACTTCCATCTTTATTTATCCGATCTGCACAGTTAACATTGGAATCAAATGCGTCTCCCAATTCAGGGTGAGACCAAAAAGAACCATCTACATTAATAATTTTAAGATTTGAATTTTGAGTAGCACCCGAAACAGAAACATTTACCCAAGTTAAATTCTTAGTATTTGATTCAAACTCCCAAACCCATGTAGTTTTTCCATTTTGAAAAGAGGGGCTATTTCCAACCGTATTTAACTCGGCATCAGAATTGTTTTTTTCTGTTGAATACAGATAATAACCAGAATCAGATGTGGCTCCATATACTGCATAAGCAAGTAAAAAAATAAGTGTAAATGACAAAAGCAACATGGTTCTAATCATGTTAGGATTCTGCCTCATTGCGGCTCGCATGAATATCCCAAAAATAACCATCGTTTGAAACTTATTAGTGTACCTTCACGCAATTATGATTCCATCGTAGTTTTATACGGGAAGTTTGTGGGCAGGTCGCTCGGTGATACTATGACAACGCACTATGACGTTCCAGCAGAACTGTTACTACCTGCTGTTGCAGCAAAATTAGGGCAATTAGATTCAATAGAACAACCTGAATGGGCAGAAGACGTAAAAACAGGCTCAAACAGAGAAAGACCACCAGTACAAGAAGATTGGTGGGAAATGAGATGTGCAGCTATTTTAAGAAAAGTTGCAAGACTAGGACCAATTGGAGTTAAACACCTTGCTGATGAATTTGGAGGACCTACAAATAGGAATGTTAAACCAAATCGTGTGAAAACTGGTTCTAGGCATATCATCAGAACTGGACTTCAACAATTAGAAGATGCTGGTTTTGTTGAAAAATCCATGGTAAAAACAGTTGAAAACATATATGAAGAGAATGTTGAGATTACAAAAGGTCGAAAATTAACATCTAATGGTCAAAAATTATTAGATGAGTGTGCACATTCTGTCAGAGAAAATGCAAATGAAATTAGACCAGGACTTTCAAAATATTAGGGTGATAATATGGCAAGACATAAACCATTAGCAAAAAAACTAAGGCTTCAAAAAGTAACTAAACAGAATAGAAGAGTTCCTGTTTGGGTGACAATGAAAACTGGAAGAAGAATGACAAGTCATCCAAAAAGACATATGTGGAGAAGAAGTAAATTACAAAGGTGAAATATATGGCAAGAGGAGCAGTTAGTGAGTTAATAGTACCATTAAGGGCAGCTTGGAACGTACCACGTAATAAAAGAGCATCAAGAGCAGTTAGCGAAATCCGCAATCAAGTACAAAGACATCTTAAAGTTACAATAGAAGAAACTGTCTGGATTGATCCAGAAGTTAATGAATATATTTGGAAAAACGGAATTGAAAACCCTCCAAGAAAAGTTAGATTGCAAATAACAAGACATGAAGAAGAAGATATTCCAATTGAAGTAAAACTACTGGAGGATTAATAATGGGTAGAATCAGGCCATCTTTTGTAAAAATAAGAGCAATTAAGTTAGTTAATGAATATCCTGGTGAATTTACTCCTGACTTTGATGCGAACAAAAAACTTGTTGAAAAATACACAGAAGGCGCAAATAAAAGGATGAGAAATTGGATTGCTGGTTATATTACAAGGTATGTTCAAAGAAGAACGGATTGAGAAAAATGCCAATTCAGGTTGATTGGGGTACTGTCCCAATTAGTATCAAATGCCCTATCAAGGAAGAATTAACACAGTTCCTTTCTTTTTTAAACAATAATGGATTAAAGAAACATAGTATAATTATGCCAGATAGAGAATCTGGTGGCTTTACATTTTTAATTTATGAAAGTATAAGAAAAGAAATTGTTGAAAATTACATTAAAGAAGGTGAATAAATGGGAGATCACCAAAATTTACCTCTTCCACAATTCCCATATAATCTAAAAGTTATTTTAGTTAAACCATCTATTGAGGGAAATTTAGGTGCAATAGCGAGAAATATGCTAAACTTTGGGTTTGATGAATTACACCTAATTTCCCCAGAATTAACTATTGGTGAAGAAGCTAGAAAAAGAGCAAAACATGCTAAAAAAGTTCTAGAAAAAGCAGTAATACACAATAATCTTGAAGATGCAATTAATGATTGTTCATTGGTTATAGGAACAAGTGGTAAAAGAGAATTTGGTGAAAAAATAATTACAAGACATTTTGTAACTCCCGAAGAAATTTCAGATAGAATATATTCCAATAATGGGAAAATAGCCCTAGTTTTTGGACCTGAAGGAAAAGGATTATCTCAAGAAGAATTAATTTGTTGTGATCTACTTACAAGTATACCAACTTGGGAAGGATATCCAATAATGAATTTATCTCATTCTGTTTCAGTGATTCTATATGAATTATACAAATATCATTTAATGAACCATTCATCAAATGACCCAAGCATCAGGGAAAATTCTATATCTATAGAAAGATCTCTTAATCCAAAATTAAGACAATTATTAAGAGTGCAATTAAAAGAGTTGGAAGACTCGCTTCCATGGCCTGAAGGAAGGAAACATTCCATTGCAAAAACTTTTGTGAGGTCCATTATGAGAGGCAACCCTACTGATTTAGAAGTACAACAAATGCTTGGAGTCCTAATAGATTCAACAACAGCAATACAATACGTTAATAATAATGAAAATTGGAAAAGAAATAGAAAAAGAAGAGTTGAATAACATTAGTATGTTTTTATTAAATGTATACTTTAGAATATCA
>CATFLP010000014.1 GCA_949514915.1 Methanobacteriota archaeon
ATCTCTAGTTTTTGCAGTAAATTTCGAAATATTTACATTTGAATTTGTTAATTCTATATTTCCATCACAAGTTATGCTTTCACCACCTAGTTCTAAATTTAAAAAGTGTAAACAATTACTGCTTTTTATTTCACTATTTGTAAATAGAGAATCACTCATTCCTGAACTTGATTCCCAAACCATTCCCCAATTTCCAGTATTTGTATTACCATTAATTTCCAAACCGTTTATTTTTGCAGCAGCATTTAGTTTTACGATTTCAGCACTACGATTTAGCTCAAATAATGCCGAATCAAGATTAACATGACCAACTTGAGATAATCCACTATTATCTGCATATAATCCATACCCATCATTTTGAGGCTCTGAAACATAAATATTGTTTAGATATAAATCAATACTGTTTTCTATGTATATCCCGCCAAAAAAGTCGTTGATTGATGTACAATTAGTGCAGGATACATTTCTACCATTTGACTCAACATTATTTGAAAGATCAAAAACAATTCCAGAACCTTCCTTATTATTTGAACCTAAATTACCATTTGAAATTGAAGTTAAGTTTTGAAGCATTACGTTACTAGAATCAAAAATATAAGCACCAGACTTTCCATTTTCTACCGCATTTATCCAATTTGTTCTTACTGTTGCATGATCAACTAATAATCCATATTCTTTATTATCGTAAAGATTCCAATTGTATCCATTTGTGGCTCCTCGTTCAATAAATATTCCAGAACCTGTAGAATTCGACACATTTACATTAACCAATTCTGGAGGTCCATTGTCAAAAGCCGCACGGATATAAATCCCGGAATCATGTCCATATGCCCCTATTTTTCCACAATTTGAAACATTCAAATTTCTCATGAATAATGTATCGTCTACAAGATACCCAACTAAACCAGGAACTGGATTGTCGTGAAGATTTACATCTTCAAAAATAGCTCCACTAACATTTATTTCTATTGCTGCTATGCCTTCTGAAAATTGAAAACCATTCGAATTTTCACCCCCGGTTCCTGAAATCTCAAGACCTTCAAATGTAGCCATTACATAGTTAGAATAATTTGAACGATCTGCTTTGTCTACAATTACTCCATAAAATCTACTATCTTCAATTATAGCATCTCTAATTACAGCATTTGTTTGAATAGCATCATCATATTGTCTAACCCAAATTCCATTATCACAACGGCTAAGGTTAAGATTTTCAAAATATGGAATAGCATCCATAATCCAAATACAAGTTGCAGCAGCTAATGTGGATCCTGTGACATTGCTGATTTGAATATTTGAAAACAATCCACCAGAATTTCCCCAGAAATTGAATCCCCGAGTTAAAGTTCCATTAATATACACATTATCAAAAATAGGTGCAGAAAAATTCCCTACAGAAATTCCAATACCATATCTCCAATTAGAATTAAACCCACCATGCTCATCTTGTCCACCTTGCTCAATAATTATATTTTCAAATATTGGTGTGGCTCCATTATAAATATCAATACCTACTTTGTCTGCGTTTTCTATTTTGACGTTATTTATTTTGGGATTACTTGAAAAAATAGTAATTCCATAATCACTATTTTTTATTGTCAAATTATCTATTTTATTTGCTTTGTTTTTTGAACTAGGTTCAAATAATATCCCTTCATGATCTCCTAGCCCTTGATTATTCATAATTACGGGACAAGGAATAGTTCCTTCAATAATTAACCGACCTTCAACAATAAGTCTTACACCTTGATCTAGATTTATTTCTGTACATGCCTCAATAGTTAGAATATCATTTGTAGCAACTATGTAGTCGTTGTCTAAAGTAATTATTCCATTCCATACAAATGTACCTCTTGCAGAAGTATTTTGGTTAGTTTTTAATGAATAATCATTAATTTCATAAGTCATAGGTTGAATTGTGATTGCAATAAAAAAATATGCAATAATATATACCCATGTCTTCTTGTGCACAAGTCTTCCTGAAACCTGCTCCTTTCAAGCCTTTGCGGTAATCTGTGCAATAAGGAATTAAGCCCTTCCAGTTTCTTTAAGCCATTTATGCAAATCATTTTGTAATGTTTTACTTGCATTGTAGCATTCTGAAGAATTCCACATCCCTATTGCTTGTGTCCAAGCAAAAGGCCTTTTTGATTCATCTAAAATCCCTAACCATGTCCAATATAGTGCAATTGAGCGTCTTCCGGAAGGCCTATCTTCAATTTCGGGATTATTTTCAATAATTGTTTTTAATTGCTTTAATAGATTTATTTTATTTGTATTTTCAAATTCTAATCTCCAACAAATTAAACCAATATTTCTTATAAGATTTTTAGTTTCAAAATCATAATAATTTCCAGAAATCATAGAATCTTTCCAGTTCATTTCTTTTAATATTTCAGAATCTTTTGAAGTAAGATCTTTAATTTCATTTCTTATTTCATTTGCCTTTTTAAATTCTTTATTGTATAATGAAAATGTATGTTTAATAATGGCAATGGCAATTAAACAACTTCTTTTTTCTTCATTATTTAACGAAGTTAATTTAATGTTTTTTAATGGTTCAATTGCTTTTTTATTAGGTATTTGATTTGGAATTCTATCATCAATATTTCGACTCATATCTGCAATTAAATATTGAATATGTTCAAGTTTATTTTCAAAATTAATATTTTTCCTTATTTCTTCAGCCCTATCTATTTTTCCAGATAATCTTGCAATTCTATAATCTAACATTGCAACATCATTTTTTCTTTTTTCTAAAATACCTAGATTTTTTGCTTTCTCAAGAAGATTTTCAGCAGCTCCTCCATTTCCTAATTCACACTCACAAATTGCAGCAAACCAATAATTTTCTTCATTATTTTCATTATTTTGAATAATTTCATGGAATAATGCACTTGATTTTGCAGGGTTTTCAATACAAATCTTCATTGCATTTTCCACAACCCAATTACTTTTTATTTTGGGTTCAGAATTTATTTCATGGTATAATCTTAGAAATGGGTTGTAAGATAATAAATTAGAGATATTTTTTACGAATTTTAAATGCATATTTTCTTTTTTATTTCCATCCATTTGAGAAATTAATAAATTTCTAACAAAATTATGTAATTGTATTTTATTTTCGTGGAATGTAATCAATGATAATTGATCTAAATCAGCAATTTCATCTTTGAATGAAAGTAAGTTTATTTCTATTGGTTCAGGTTGTATTGCTAATTCTAGAATCGCATCGAGATTATTTTTTGTAAGGGGTGCAAGAATTTCATTTTCAAGAAATGCATTTATTCCCTTTTTTGTTGATTCTAGGGACATATTTTCATTAACCATGATTAATCCAAGAGGATGTCCATCAAAATATTCTACAATTTTTCTTGTTTCAATAGAATCAAAACCATCTAACAATTTTATCGCGGAAGATTCATTTAATCCGTGAATTTCAATGTCATTATTTTCATTTTTTGGCAGAGGTGGTCTGCTAGAAATAATAATTTGACATTTTAAATTACATAATTTGGCAATAAAATCCTCAACATCTTTTTTGAACCTTGTTTGAATTTGATCAAAATTATCTATAATTAGTAAATTATTATTTGCTTCATTTCTAATAATCGCTATTAAGTCATTAATGTTGGAAGATAATTTATTTATTTTAAACCAAGTTTCTACAATTGTTTTTGGGCTTGAAATAGAAGTGGCAGAATACCATTTAATTTTCACACCCTCTTTTGATTTTTGTTCAGCATAATATCGCAAAATTGCAGTTTTTCCTATACCGGCTATCCCCGAGATATAGAGAATTTTTTCTTTTGCTAAAACAGCATCAATTTTTCCTAATTCATATTCTCGCCCAATTAATTCAATATTATTTGGAGGGTTTCCCTGAATATTTTCAATAATTAATTTCTTTTCCTTTTTATTACAAAGTCTTCTTCCTTTTTCAGTAATGAAATGTACATTCCTTTTTCTAGTTCCCCCGTTGATAACATGTGCTTGTTTTATAATTATCAACTTATCATTTAGTAAATTTTTCAGTGGTTTATGGAGTGCTGACCTTACTACACCAATAGCATCAGCAATACCTGGAAGTGAACACTCTCTTGGAACATCCCATGCAGTTTCTAATAACTCATCATATTGATTTAGCCATTCCAGAATTCGTTGCTCTGTAGGTCTGGCCATAACACCTCGTAAAGTTATTAGATTCAAGAACTTTTGACAAGTTACTTCATGACCTCTAGTCTGTCATCTTGTATTAATGGCAATCAATCCCGTTGAATTAGAACTTCCTCGCGAGCCAGGAGTATACTTGTTTAAAAACAAGTCAAAAAAAGTCCTATATGTTGGAAAAGCAACTGAAATTAGAAGTAGAGTCAAATCATATTTTTCTGCCAATCCTGATAGGTTAATGATTCCGAAATTAATTCAAAAGTCTTCACATATTGATTATATTATTACAACAAATCCTGATGAAGCTTTAATTTTAGAAAGAGAATTAATTAGAAAATATAAACCAAGATATAATTCAATGCTTAAAGATGACAGATCATATCCATTGATTGCATTAACTGATGAAGAATTTCCAAGAATAATGTACACTAGGAACCCTCCTTCTGGAAGTCGGACTTGGGGTCCTTTTCCAAATGTTAGTGCAGCCAAACAAGTTTTACAATTATTAAGAAAACAATTTGGAATTAGAGATAAAGATTGTAGAGGTAAAGACGGTTGTTTATCCATGCAAATTGGGTTATGTAGAGGTCCATGTTTAGATCCAGAAGGATATCCAGAAATAGTAAGAATTGTTACAAATGTATTGGATGGTAAAGCGGACCAATTACTACATAAATTAACAAAAGAAATGGAAAAACAGTCGCAAAAAATGGAATATGAAAAAGCAGGGAAACAGAGAGATATGATACGTGCGATTCAGAGCACATTATCTCAGAGAATAATTACTAGTCGTTTTTATAGGGATTGCGATGCAATTGGATTTTCAAGTAGAGGAAGTATGAGTGTAGTTACAATATTACATGCTAAATCTGGTACAGTTCAAGGTCAACAAACATGGCCTTTGTTACATAGGGGAGATTTAGAAGATACAATTTGTAGATTCGTTTCAGAATTTTATTCAACAAATAGGCCGCCTTCATTGATATTATTGCCTTGTAATATTTCTCCATTTTTATCTGAATGGCTATCTAAAAAAAGAGGCTCAAAGGTTGAATTAAGAGTGCCTAAAAGAGGTAAATTATTGGAATTAAAAAATTTAGCAGATAAGAACGCTGAATTTCAGATAGAAAGGGAGAGAGGAATTAATACTGGGTCACTTGAACAACGTGCTGTTAATGAATGTGCAGATTATCTGGGAGTAGAATCATTAGATCATATTGTTTGTTTTGATATGGCGCAATTACAGGGTAAAAATAGAGTAGGAGCTAGTATCAGTATAAAATTAGGTAGACCAGAAAAATCTGAATATAGAAAATACAATGTTAAAGGTACACAATTAGATGATATCCGTATGATGTTAGAAGTATTGCATAGATGGTTAAAAAAACAAAAAACATGGCCAGATTTATTGTTAATTGATGGAGGAGAAACCCATTTAAAATTTGTATATGATTTGTTAAAAGAAAATAAATTAGAAGAAAAGATATTAATTGCTGCTTTAGCCAAAAAGGAGGAAATATTATTTCGCATAAATTCCGAACCTTTAATTTTAGATAAAAGAGGTAGAATTTTGATATTTGCTAGAGATGAAGCCCATCGTTTCGCAAATAAATTTCATAGAAAAAGTAGACAAAGTAAATTATTGCAAGATCCTTTAGAATCTATTGAAGGATTAGGCGCTAAAAAAATCCAATCATTATTGAGATATTTTGGGGGTAGGCAAGGATTATTACATGCTTCAATCAATGACCTTTGTAAAGTACCTGGAATTGGTAAATCCTTAGCAAAAAGAATCGTAGAAGGATTATCTAAGTAATCAATACATGAATTGGGCTAAGTCATCATCCATTTGGCCCCCACCTCTTGGGTTACCAAATTCATCATATCCGCCAGAACCTACCATCATAGCACCAGCCGCAGGCATAGCATTTTGATTCAAAGCTCTACGTGCTGCAAATTCAAATTCATTTTCCAATCTCTTTGATTTCTTACTAACACGATGTTTTCTCCAGACAAATAATAAAACCATTGCTAGGACAATTCCTCCAAGATATACACCTATTTGTTTTAAAATCCAATCCCATCCAATTACAATTGAAAAACTTAGAGTATCTACAGAACCTTGAGATGGAACGGAATAGAACACATTTTGTCTTCCATCTTCTTTTGTTGCAATTCCTTTATTTGTAGATGAACTAAAATCTCCAACTTCTAAACCAGGGGGTAAAGAAATTTCCACATCTATTGTTGGTATATTTCCTAGAGGTCCTAAGGCCATGTCTGGACCAGTAATATCTGTAGTGAATGGATTTCCATTATTATTGATAAGAATCCCTTCTCCATTGGTGGTAACCCCAGGTGCCATATTGTTAGCAAAGCTATTTGTAAATGCATGTGTAATTTGGAGAATTGGACTTGTGAAAATTGCGGTTGGCTTACTTGTCATGACTGAAATTCCACTTTCAGAATATGATGCTACAACTGTTGTTTTTTCTAATTCTAATTTCATCCTGAGAGGGGCTAAATCACTTACTTCACCTGCATCAGGAGAATATAAGTTTTCAATTTCTGTATTAATTTTTATAGCAGACAAATCAATTTTAATATTTTCATCTTCTATCGAATTAGATTGAATTTGCTCTGATAATCCCTCTCCGAGATCCTTTGCAAATTGATGTATGCCTGTTTCTGTTAATTCAAATTGAATTGTTTTTCCAAATAGTGGTATTTCATCACTAAATATAGGTTCAGTAGTGTCAAAATATACGATTTGCCTTAACAAATCAGAAGGTATCGCTTCAATACTAATTTGGTTTCCATTTTCATCTTCAGGAACTAAACTACCATCAACTCCGATTCTATAAATATCAATACTAACTTCTCCTCCTAAAGTTAGCGTAATTGCTTTTGACCATTCGTCGATATCCAATTCCTCAAAGTCAAGTTTAATGTCTGCCTTCATACATGTTTTTTGAGTCGCTTTACAAATTTCTCTTGCAGGTTCAACAGATCTATCCATGATTGGATGGTCCCATTCCCAAGGATTATTTCCAGTAAGTTCGATAGCAGTATTGCCAGAACCATCTAATTTTGATTCCAGACTAATAATTCCAGTATCATCTTTAGTATCTAACCAAGAAGGAAGAACAATATTGAAAGAAACCTCGGTAGGTGGCAAATCTTCAGGAATCATTTGTTGGATGTAATCTTCACCGAGATCTACTCCAAGTTCAAGTCCTGAATTCAACACAGTTTCTAAATCTTCATTAGATAATTCGCTTAAGTTTACAGGAAGTGCCTCAGTATCCATTTGTTGAGTAATTAAATCTAAAAGTCTGAATTCAAATGTATTTTGAGTAGAACTAGTCATTAGAACTGGGATTGTACCGTCCATGGCATTTTGGCCTTCTAAACAATAGTGATTATGTGGAGTGATGCCAATATTTGCACAAGTACCAGAATCATGTACAAAATTAAGCCCTGCCTGATCATTAGTTTTCCATTCAGTTTCTTCCATTGTCAAATTTTGTCCAATAATGCTCTGAAATGCATCAGTAATTCCATCAATTGGAAATTGTTCTGCTAAAGTACTCAAATCAGCAATTTCATTATGTTGTACTAATCTAATTCCATCACTAGTAATCCAAGGAGTTTCAGCAAAATCGGCATTATCCATAAATTGGAATCCCCAATCATTCATAGTTTGGTCACTAATATAATGCACATAAAGATCAATCTGAAGTTCTGCATTATTTTCATCTTCTAAATCTAATGTAACATCAATATTAAGAGATTTATCGTTATTAATATCAATATTTACAGGATCATTTGAAATTAATTTATACCAAATTTCTCGATTTAATTGTGGATCACCATCATTAGCAGCAGTATTGTCAATATTCCATATACCTTTGTGGTATGTGCTTGAATCCATGTTTACATGTATCTTTTTCTCACCATAACATGGTAAATCTAAGGGATTACACTCATCAGAACCAACTTCACTAATATCTCCATATAATGGAGGGTGAATCGTAAATTGAGAATTATGTCCCGCTTGTGCAAAGATAGAAAATGGCATTTTAATCGTAGTGCCCATTTTTAGTAATCCTTGTAAGGTATTTTCTTGGTTTGTATTTTCACCGCCGATGAAATTTAATTTATCTTGATCTAAATTTATTTCAACTGTTGATCTAATACATAATGGAGGATAATATGCATTCTCAGTACCTGAACCTTCACTTACGGCATCATTATTTGACATAAATGAACAACTTACTATACCTCCAGGATTATCAACATCTTCTACAGTAGCAGCATAAAAAGTTGAAGATTCATCAGAAGTCCCGAAATTAGACGCCAAACTTTCGACATTTTCACTTGCACTTTTTAATACCATATCAGATACAGTATCATCACTTCCTCCTGGTCCATCAGCATCAATATCGAAATAATTACGAACATAATCAACAGGAATCCCCATGGATTCATCAGTATCTCCATCACCTTGGCCATCAATATCAAATTCTATGCCGCTAAATGATGTACGAGCAAATTCATGAATTCTCCATTCCATAGTCAAATCAATTGTAGCTGAGTCTTGAAATTCAATTTGATAATTACCTACTACCCAATCTTGATGATTTGGTGTCCCATCATCACTAGGATCCCAATCATCACAAGCAGCATCTGCATTTATTGGCATAGTGTTTGCAGGTGGATCCAAATAAATGATGCATGAAGTATTATCAATGCTATTATCACTAGAATCTCCAGCGTTTGCTGGCGTAATAATCATTCCCGAAATCATAATTAAAAAAACACAGACTGCAATACGACGTGTTCCCATGTACCACCCCTTATCTCCGCTCATTTAACAGCGTTTGCCGTATTAGCCCGACACATCCAGCATTAAGAGAGGGGCGAATATGGAACCGATAAATCATTCAAACCCTCGTTTAAGGATAAAAGAAAATATTGAATTTGAATTAAATAATATTGGTGTAAGTGAATCATTAAAAATAGAATTGGTCAAGGAAATACCTTCACGTTGGGAAAAATTAGGAGATATGATATTACTGCCTGAATCATCATTTAATTCACTAAATTGGCAAAAAATAATTATTAATTATTCAGAAAAAATCTGGAAGATTTTTTGTGAGGAGTTTAAAGTAGCAAAAATAGGAAGACAAAGAAAGATTAAAACAGGTCCAATGAGAAAAAGTCAAGTTGAATTATTATATGGAACTGATGGAGTAGTTTTACATAAAGAAAATGGAATCTTATTTGAATTCGATACTACAAAGGTTATGTTTTCTTCAGGTAATGTATCAGAGAGAATTAGGGTTTCAAAATTTGATTGTTCTAATGAGATAATACTTGATTTATATGCAGGAATAGGATATTATACATTACCACTATTATTTCATTCAAATGTTAAATTATTACATGCTTGTGAAATAAACCCAGATTCATTTAAAGAATTAAAAAAGAATTTAATCCATAACAAAGTCTCTGAAAAATGTATAATTCATGAAGGAGACAATCAATTAACAGTGCCAAAATTAGATGTTTTTGGTAAAATAAATCGGGTGATGCTGGGTTTATTACCTTCTTCAGAGATGAGTTGGGAGTTAGCCATAAATTCTTTAGATCCAAAAGGAGGAATCTTACATTTACATGGCAATTCTACCGCAAAAAAAGAAAGGGAATGGGCAGAGAAAGTAATCAATAAATTAGAAAACATTTCAGATACTAATAATCGTGATTTTAAATTTGAACTTCTGCATATAGAAAAAGTCAAGTCTTATGCACCTAAAGTAAATCATGTAGTATTAGACATCAGAGTTTTCAAGTAATATAGCAGCATTGTAAGAGTTTTCAATTTCACTTACATTTGCTCTTGCACCTAGTGAATAATCTATTACAACTCCATGTACATCAATAAAAAAGGCCATTGGGATTCCTGTAACACCTAATTCATTTGCAAGAGGAGGTGCTTGAATAAATGGTCTGTTAATGTCTCTTCCAATCCTTTCTGAAGCGTTTTCTTTCCATGAACTCATGTTACTATATTTAGGGTCAGAATCTTTGTTGAATATTAGCATTTTATTCTCAGGTATTGCCTGATCATATGCATTTAGAGTAGTTTCACAATGTGTACACCAGGGAGTGGAAAAATATGCTACCCATACTTCATCAATTGATAAATCACCCGATTTGAGACTACAAATTTCAGTTTTTCCTACAGTTTCATTCATGCTACAAAGATATTTATGTCTTACACCTGAATGATCAAAATAATCAAACAAGGGTATGATTTGACAATCATATAAACTGATATTTGTTATATTCACTTCTCCTCTAGAACCACAATTTTTCATTTCAAGAAAATAATGTTCTATTTCTTCACTATTTTCTACAGTTCCAGAGCAACCAGATAATGAAAAAGCTAAGAATATTGCAATCAAAAAACTTGCTTTCATTTTACACATCATCACATCTCTTAAGGGGTCTGAATTGTAAACTTTAGCCGTAAATGGGATGAAAGATGTAGTAATCGGAGGTGTATGGCCGAGGAGCAGGATGCAGTACTTATTCAGGAATCGGACACAATTACTAATCAACGTAGAAATGTTAATCAATTAAATTTAACATTATTTTCAACATCAATCGTTGTGGTAATTTTCATAATTTTAGCCATAATCTGGGGTAATGAATATATTTCAGAAAACAAAGAAGAATTGAGTGAATTAAAATGGAGTGATGTACCATTAAAGGAGAGGCATAAATTAGATTTGAATTTATCGAGTTGGCGTTCACAATTACCTGAAAAAGGGCCATATTCTGTCCTCCCAATGACTGAACATTTTGTTGAAGTAGATTTGCCAATTAGTGAACAAGATGCAGGCTATCCAGAAGATGCATTAATGCATGTGGCCTTATGGTTGCCAAATGTAACTGAAGGAGAAAAAGTACCAGTAATTGCGACAGTCCATCCATACTATGATTTTGGTGTAGAAGGGGCTGATTCAAATCCAAATACAATTCCAGATCTTGGTGTAGGTCAATGGATTTTTGAAGAATTTATTTCACATGGATATGCATTAGCACAAATATCGACATTTGGTAGTGGCCAATCTACTCATTGTCAGGATGTTAAAGGATTGGGAGAACAAATCGGAATCCAAGCCGCAGTTGAGTGGTTAGGTACACAAAATTGGAGTAATGGAAATGTTGGGCTAATGGGTAAATCATATGCTGGAACTACTAATTGGGAAGCCGCACAAAATCCTTCGGAACACCTTAAGACAATAGTTCCAATTAGTGGCTCAATTGGTGTTCAACAGATGTTTTATCGAAACGGTTCAGCAGAAGCTAGAGCAATGGGATATGATTTAGCTTATCAAATGGCTACAGCAGATCCAACTACGGATGATCTGAGGATTTGTAGTGATGATATATTCGGCCCAGCAATGCCTGTAACGACTTCTTTAGCTGCTGAATTTGGTGGGGCCGATTGGTCAGATTATTGGGAAGAAAGATATCATCTTGGAGATGTAATTGACAATTATAATGGTAGCGTGTATATTGTGTGGGGTATGCAAGATTGGAATGTAGATCCATATCATGCATTTCCTACTTATCAAATGTTAAGAGATGAGGGTTTAACTGTGAGAGGAATAATGGGGCAATGGGGTCATAATTATCCAGATCAAGGAGAAGTACATTCAGGGTTAGGTAGTGGATATGGTCAAGAAGCATATGAAAACATGAGTCGTATGGATTGGGCAATTGAATTATTTAATTGGTTTGAATATTGGTTGAAAGGAATAGGGGATGAAACAGAATCTTATGTTCAAATGCAAACACATGATGGTCGTTGGCATCTTGAAGAAACTTGGCCACCAGAAGATATGAATTGGGAAATTCATGACTTAAGTGAATGGTCAGGTTCAACAGGAGTTGTCAGTGCAAATAGTGCAATATCAATTATTAGTGAACCGTTTGAAGAAGAAATACATCTTTCAGGATTACCAACATTACATCTTGATGTTACAACAATTGGATGTAATGGTGGGCAAATTTTTGCAACATTATGGGATGAAACATTAGGTTTAAGATTAGGTCATGCAGTTATGGATGTCCGATATCGAGATGGTGGCTATGATGCTAAACCTGTATCCCCATTATTTGGTTCATATACCATGCTTATGGAATTTAATCCATTAGATGTAGTTCTTCCAGCAGGTCATGTTTTGTCAATAGAATTAACAGATACAGGTGAAGATTATCTTCCGAGTACATGTGCTGCAACAGGTCTTTCAGTAGACGGTGGAACTTTTGGAATGCCTTTGATTGAAAGACCATCAAATCATGACAATTGGTTTGAAGTTGCACATTATAATGCGTCTGCGGTTTGATAAAATGCGAATATTGGTTTTTGAAGATACATATGATATTTTAGAATTAGTTAAAAACTTTGGAATAAATTTAGAGAATACAGAAATAAAACAATATTGGGATACAAGAGATCATATTACTAGGATTGATGAATATAATCCAGATATACTAATGTTAGATTACTATATTTCTCCAATTACAGGATTACAACTTCTTCAAGATATTAATGAAAAAGTATCTCAGGAAAAGATACAGCGCCCTAAGAAAATAATTGGAATTAGTTCATCATCAACTGCTAATTTTAAATTTTTGAAATTTGGTGCAGACGCTTCAGTAATTAAATTTGAATTAAATAAATTAGAGATTTGGAATGAATCAATTAAAAAGAAATGATTCACATGGCACATCAAGTTATATTTACTAATTTAGGGGCCCTAAAAATATGGAAGAATATCCAAAATTGATGATGCTTCAAACGTGTCCATTTTGTTGGAAAGTAAGGAGTTTATTAGAGCATTTGAATATAAATTTTCAAGAATCACAATTAAATCCTTTGAGGAGGAAAAAAGCATTAAAATTTGCAGGGGATTGGGGTAAAGTACCAATATGGAGAGAGTCTGAAGAAGATTTTATTGTTGATTCTACCCCCATAATGATTTATTTAGATAAAAAATATAATGATTCGAAATTATCAGATTCTACTTCTGAAAGGCAAAAAACATGGTTGAAATGGGTTGATGAAAAATTATCAAAAGCTACAATACCAATTTTATATGGTTCTATAGGTTCTGCCTTAAGTAGTACTAGATCAGTTTCTAAATTAGAAAAATTTGGTTTTTTCTCTAGGCATCTTTACGCATGGACAGGTTTTCCAATTATGTGGGGTATTATTGCTAAAACTAGAGTCAAAAAGGATGGAAGAAAACCAAAACAACTCTGGCATGATTTATTAGATGAATTAGTTTCTGAATTCAATGGAAAACAATTTTTTGGTGGAGAATCTCCTGACATTGTAGATATTGCAGCATTTGGTATAGTTCGTTCAATAAGTCCATTTAAACAATTTAAAGAAATTGAATCACATGAAAGTGGAATGAATTGGTATAATGCAGTAAAATCAACATTGAATTAATTATTCTTCTGCAGGCATCCATTCGTCTTCTCCAGGCTCACGGTACCACCATTCTTCATTTTCATCACAGAACCATTCAACTCCATCTTCATCTACGGAATAATTTTCATCATCTTCAAGATTTTCTTCTTCATCAATTAGTCCCGATTCAACAGCAATACGTCTTTTTGTTTCAAGAGCTTCTTCTTCATCATCTCTAAAAACTCTTCCAGTTGGATCAACATTTGTATTTGACCGTTCAACATATCCTTCTTCTACAGCATTTCTCGATTCTTCTGCAAATTCTAATGCCATCTTTTCTCTATAACTATCAAACTCTTCCCTACCATAAGAACCAGTAAATTGGTCAGACTTTTTACGCATCAATGAATCCAAATCTACATTTTTCCCAACTTTTACAGAAGGAGTATCAGGAACGCCATCTCCTGTATAATATTCTTCTTCATCGTTAACTTTATCGAAACTTCTTCCTTCAGGGTCAATGTCTTCAAGTTCTTCAATCAAGAGATCATGTTCATCATCATCTATGCGTTCTTCTTTATGCGCCTTTACGATAATTTTCACAAAGCGCCTAATTTCTTTTGCTAATGCCCTGTCATCATCTATGTCATCTGACATTTTTTCAATTTGTTTCAATAATTTATCATATGGAGTGCCTGTTAATGCTCCAAGAAATTTACTAAATCGACTTTTATGTTTCGCCATGCCAACAGCCCTCCCAGTTGATAATGGTGCTTCAAACTTATGATAAAAACATTAGGTTAATTCATCAAAAGCACCAGGAAGAAATGTCCATCGAATATCTTTGGGATTAATCTCATTATAGTGGTTTTTTATTCTTTTTTCATTAGCAACTTTATTATGATATTTTAATAAATTTTTATAATCCATAATCATATGTTTTTCAATACCATCATAGTTACCTGAAAAGAATCCAAAAACTTCCGTAAATAATTTCAAATCTGCAATACTCATTTCATCTGTATCTGCAGCCCATCCATTTTTCGAATTTTCTATTTTTTTATCATACATTTTCAAGGCCTTTGTAGCAGCGCCATCTGGCTCAAATAATTGCTTACGTAATCTGAGTTTTTTATCTTCATCGTCTATAAAAGTAGTATCAATTGCACGAGCAATAGGGCCCATGCCATCTATGAATTCATCAACTTTTGCTGCTTGATATGGGTCCTCAGGGACTAAACCTGCAACTTTGCCAGCATAACGTAGAATAGCTGATGATTCGGCAATAGTGCCTTTTGATGTTTGTAGAATTGGTAACATATCCCAAGGTAGAGCACCTTCATCTTTCATTTTATTAAATTCAATTCCATTAACTTCAACATCTTCCCATTCAAATCCAGAAAGTGCCAAAGCAATTCTACTAGCCTCTGCTCTTCCTGGTACTGAAAAATATACAAGTCTCATCATATAGCGATGCAACATTATTTGGTTTTCAAACGTTGTCACTGTTTGATAAAAAATAAAAATTACTTTTGGAGAATAAACATATCATTTTCAAAAGAATATATTCTTGGAACTCCCGTTGGAATTTCTAATTTAACAATCGATTCTTCATCTATTTCTTCCAATTTCATAACTATGCTACGTAAAGAATTCCCATGTGCAGCAATAAGGATATTTTTCCCCTCTTTTAATTCTGGAATTATCATTTCATCAAAGTATGGAAGTGTTCTTTCAGCAGTCATTTTCAAACTTTCACCATTTGGTGGAGGCATATCATAAGATCGCCTCCATATGTGAACTTGTTCTTCTCCGAATTCTTTTCTTGCATCGTCCTTATTCATTCCTTGCAAATCTCCATAATGTCTTTCGTTTAATCTGAAATCTTTGATTGTATTTACATTTTCAGATTTTGTATTTTCTTCAAGGATAATTTCAGCAGTTTTCTGAGCACGGATTAAGTCACTAGTAAACACTAGATCAAAATTAATTTCAGATAATTGATTACCTGCTTTTTTTGCTTCTAAAATGCCCTTTTCAGATAATTCTACATTTTCCCATCCTGTAAACAAATTTGCAGCATTCCAAATGGATTGTCCGTGACGGATTAGAATTAGTAGGGGCATTGCTTTCATGTAAGGGTGAAGAATGCCGTCTTTCAACATTTTCAAGGGAACGCTAAGTGTACTACCCATAAGATTACTAGTGGTGCTATGCCCATGGCTAAATCTCTAAAAAATAATAACAATAGTGTACTTGATTGTGCAGCAGAAAATTTTTCAAATTCCTTTTGCATTTTTTCATCAAGAATATCCGAAACTTTTCCTGCACCTTTACGCGCTACTTCTATAGCAGCACCAGTTGCAACAGAAGTCAGTAGCCCTGCTGGAGTAAATTTTCTTGCTTTGAATGCTAATAAGCCCCATGTTTTCAAAGAATTTTTTGCAATAGATGAGCCTAATTCTTCTTCATCTTCTTGATCCTTTTTTGAAAATTTTCTTAAGATTCCACGAACACTAAATCCTGCATCAGCAATCTTTCTTAATCTATCAATATTTTTCTTTTCAATTGCATTAAGCATACTCCTAACTCTAATTATTCTTAAGATGTCTAAAAATATCCAAATAGATGCAAATAATATTATTACTATCATACCAAAATAATTTGTTTGGTCCCAATCAGACCAACCTAATGGGTCACTACTAATTCGAAACACAAATACTACTAACATTGGAATAAAAAAGGCCAGACATTCATTAAATGCTAGTAAACTATAACCTTTCACAGGTAAATCCTTGATACGTTTTAGTGCCCATTCTCCGTGAGGAATTAATTGTTTTGTAACCCTAATAAAGGGATTAATAAGTAGGAAAATTCTCAAAATCATTGGTAAAAAAAGGAAAATAATGTATGTATCCCAAATATTTTCGGGGGGGATGGAAATCAAAGCTAGCGGTTCGACCACATTACCTCTTACAACTCATCATTTTTCAATTCACGGACATAGAGTTGATGTTTAAGCACTTCTTCGGCCCTGTCATGGCGTTTTCACACGGATTGTCTGATTGGCTTACTTTGAATATAAATCGTGAATGGATTGATAAAAATATTAGTTGGAAAGATTTTGGCACTGGCGTCAAGTTAGGAAAATTAGCAAGAGAAGGTTCCACAAGTCTTGTACTCTATGATTGTGCATGCGAAGTAGAAGTTGATGCATTTATGCCTCATATGCATCCTGGGGGAGAAGCATATCTCGTTTTAGAGGGAGAAGTATATGATGAAGAAGGAAGATATCCTAAGGGTTCAATTGTATGGATGAAACCAGGTTCAGAACATACACCGAAAACACGTGAAAACACTTTAATTTTAGTTTTATGGCCAGATGGAGTAAAGACAATTTAATCATCAAAAACTTGTACGTCCATTGTTTTTACAACTAAATCTGTAAATTTACTATTAAATCTTGTAGCTCTTACTACATGATTATCAATCCAATGATAATTACCGCCTCTTGGCTTTCCAAAAAGTATGCCATGATATTGGAATCCATGTTTTTTCAACCATTCTTCAGTAACTTCTCTATGATCTTCAGTTCTTGAAGTGAAAAAATAAATCACATGTCCTTCATCATACCATTTATTGATCATTTCAAGTGCATCTGGATAATGCTCAGCATCTTTCATTCTCCAAGGTTCTTCATTAGGAATGTCATCACCTATTGTTCCATCAATGTCAATTAGGTAATTTTTAATCTCAGGAGGTAGTATTGGACTTATTAAATCGCCTTTTGAATTTACAGCCTTATTTAGTTCGTTCACATATGTGCGTTTCTTACGCAGTTCTTGAATACTAGCCTTGTTAGGGAAATAATGTCCGAGCCAACTCCAACTGCTTTTGGCGACAGTGAGAAAATGGCTCAAGGGTGTGCAGAAAATGGGCATGGATCTGAAATTAAAGGCTAAATTACAGCAGCAGAGGTACCATTTGGTTGGAGAACACGGTGGAGTAAAAGTTTGCCACTGGACCAAAGAATCATTATTAAGAGACAGAATGTGCTATAAAGGGAAATTTTACGGCGTTAAAAGCCATAATTGTTTACAAATGTCACCAGTTGTAGATCAATGTAATTTAGCTTGTACATATTGTTGGAGAGAGCCACATATGGATACTTTAGAATTAACAGATCAAGATCCATTAGAACTACTTTATGAAAGCGTACGTGCTCAACGTAGATTATTATCTGGCTTTGGAGGTAATGATAAAGTTAACAAAGAAAAATTGGCAGATGCCCAAAATCCAAAACATGTAGCAATTTCTCTTAATGGTGAACCTACATTATACAAAAGATTAGGAGAATATATTGATGAATGTCATAAACATGGAATGACAACGATGTTAGTTACAAATGGAACATTACCGAAGGTTTTGGAGAAATTAGATCCTCTACCAACTCAACTTTATGTTAGTATTGATGCACCAAATAAGGAAGTTTTTGATAAGATTTGTAAACCAAAATGGAATAATGCTGCATGGAATAAATTAGAAGAAACAATTGATTTATTGCCTAGTTTAGATACTAGAGTAGTTGCAAGACATACTTTGATAAAAGATCAAAATATGTTTGGTTATGAAAAAGAATATGCAAAATTAGATGAAAGAGCCCAACCAGATTGGATTGAAGCTAAAGGGTATGTTCACGTAGGCCACTCTCAAAATAATTTAGATATTACAAATATGCCTTACCATTCTGAAATTTTAGAATTTTCCAATACACTTGCAGAATTAACAGGGCTTCAAGTATTAGATGATTCAAAGCCAAGTAGAGTTGCTTTAATTGGTAAGGAGAAAATACCTTTACCTATTCCAGAAATAATCAAAGAATTTCCTAAAGATTTAGGTATTGCTCCACCAACTAAACATTTACCTGTTCTTTAATTTAAGCAGGATCTAATCCAGGTAAAATATTGATATTATTATCTAGAATTATATCTACACCTAAATCTTTCATTGCTCTTGCAAGTGATTCAGATTGAAATTGTGGAGTCCAGCGTTCTTCAATTCTCTTTCTTCCATTTTCAGACCATCTGATTCTATTTTCATTTATTTTAGATTGTATTATGGCATCTTTCCAAGAATTCAAATTTTCCGAATTATTTGGCCATGGTAACCTTTTACCATTTTCATCATCTGTAATTGTATGTGTAAACCCTGCTTCATCTACAACTAATGCGGGAGTTCCCACAAGAATAGCTTCCATTGGAGTTAATCCAAAACCTTCACCATGAGCTATAGCAATTAGTGCTGTAGCATTTCTAATTAATGCAGTAATCTCTTCATTAGAGATCCTAGGCATTACAATTAATTCTGCAGATATTTTACTTGCTTCTTTTTTCAAA
>CATFLP010000015.1 GCA_949514915.1 Methanobacteriota archaeon
ATGGTCCAGTTAGAGGTAATCACAAAATCGTTCAAGAATTAGAAGGTAAATTTAGAGGCGCAGGATGGAATGTAATCAAATTACTTTGGGGAAGAATGTGGGATTCATTATTTGAAAAAGATATTAATGGAGAACTATGTTCAAGGTTGCAAGAACTTGTTGATGGTGATGAACAAAGAATCTTTACAGCAGAAGGTGCAGTAATCAGAGAGGAATTATTTAATACAGCATCATTGAAAGAATTAGTTTCTGATTTTTCAGATACTGAATTAGAAAGCTTAACATCAAATCTTGGAGGCCATGATCCAATAAAAATTCATTCTGCTTATGAGGCAGCTAAGAACATCAAAGGGAAACCTACTGTGATTTTAGCTAGAACAGTAAAAGGATGGGGTTTAGGGCCAACATTCGCAGGAAGAAATACAACACACCAAAAGAAAAAAGCAGATGAAGATGTATTAAAATGGATGCGAGACGATATTGGTTTACAATTTACAGATGAAGAATTGAATTCATATCCTTTTATTACTCCAGATATGGCTGTTTCTGAAATTGATTATTTGCAAGAACAAAGAAAAAAATATGACGGTTATGTTCCAGAAAGGAGAGTGGCTGAATCTGATTATAAACCACCTAATATTGAAATTTTTGAAGAATTTAATACAGGAACCTCAGGAAAAATGCAAGTTAGTACAACCATGGTTTTTGTTAGTCTACTTAGAAAATTAATGAAATCTGAAGATATAGGAGATCGCATAACTCCAATAATACCAGATGAAGGCAGAACTTTTGGAATGGATCCTTTGTTTTCTGAATTTGGAATTTATTCACCGCTTGGCCAGTTGTATAAACCAGTAGATTACAAGGTATTAATGAAATATAAGGAAAGTAACACTGGTCAAATACTACAGGAAGGAATTAATGAAGCAGGAGCAATGGGTTCATTTATTGCAAGTTCTATATCCTATTCTAATCATTCATGTACAACAATTCCTTTTTATATATTTTATTCAATGTTTGGTTTTCAAAGAGTTGCAGATTTAATTTGGTCTGCAGCTGATGGTCGCTCAAGAGGATTTTTGATTGGAGCAACATCAGGTCGAACAACTTTGAATGGTGAAGGATTACAACATCAAGATGGACATTCATTATTGATGGCACATACAAATCCAGCAATTAGGGCTTGGGACCCAGCCTTTTCATATGAATTAAGCGCGATAATAAAATTTGGAATGCATGAAATGTATGAATTAAATAAAGATGTAATGCATTATATTGCTGTTTATAATGAAAACTACCCAATGCCAGCTAAACCAAAAGGAGTAGATGAAGGAATTGTAAAAGGTCTTTACTTGTTACGTAAAGCACCTAATGGAGATGCACCAATAGTTAGATTAATTGGTTCTGGGCCAATAATGTTACAATTGCTTGCTGCTGTTGAAATTTTAGAAAAATATGGTATTCGAAGTGAAATTTGGTCTGCAACATCTTATGGAGAATTACGTAGAGATGCGATGGAATGCGAAAGGTGGAATAGATTAAATCCAGAAAAAGAACAAAAAACATCTTGGGTTGAAACTAATTTAGGTTCAAATGAATTTACAACAATTGCTGTATCTGATAATATTGCGGCTGTTCCAGGTTTAATTTATCCATGGGTCAAAGGAAATTTTGTAACACTTGGCACAGATGGGTTTGGCCGTTCAGATACCAGAGAGTCATTACGTAGATATTTTGAAATAGATTCGGAACATATTGCATTAGCAGCAATATCCTCATTGGTTAAAGAAAATAAATTAGATAGTGAAATATTTATTCAAGCAAAAAAAGATCTTAAAGTTAAGATTGATTTTTAATTAGAATTAAAAAAAATCACTTAAACTTGATTGGCCAATATTGCGAACTTGTGATGCTTTTTCCAATTTTTTGAAATTTCTGTCAATTCTAGATTCACTAAAATCTCTTGATAATAGCCATTTTCTAAGAGATTCCAAATCAACAGGTTTTAACTTTAAATCATAATCTTCGTTAATTGGGTGATTCAGAAAAATTTCTCTAATCAATTCAAGATTTTCGGGCACATCTATTTCCTTTTCGACACATATATTTTCAATAGTCCCTAGTTTTTTAATTAATTTCAATCCTGTTTTTGGACCAATTCCTTTGATGCCAGGATGGAAATCAGTACCAATCATAATTCCCATGTCTACTAATTCTTCACGGGTTAAATTATTTTCATTTAATAATTCATTAAGGATTATTTTTTCTGCTTTTATTGTTCTTCCCATTCTTTTGCTTCCATCACTCATCATATTTCTAATTAGAATTGGGGCGCCATATAGTAAAGCATCCCAATCTTGTGTAGCAACCACATCCAAATCTCCTTTTGCTGCCATTACAGCTGCTTGCGCTTCACCTTCTGCAGCAGCCCGAAATGCTGGGACCCCTAACAAATGTAACATTTCTATAGTATCTTCAACCATTTCTGGAGTATAGCGAATACAACGTTGTGCCCATTTGTGCGCTTCTTTATAATCACCAATTTCCAAAGCCTCTTTCCATTTTTTTTCAGCATCTTGACTAGATTTTTTCCTAGAGGCAATGGTTTCAGCCTTCAAATCGGGATGCACTCCATCAAAAATAAAGACTGGAATAATACCTTTTTCTAGCAATCCAGTAGTGCGGTCAAGAAAACCCATTAAATGAGATACTGGACGACCTTGCGAGTCTTTTAATGGCCCTCCATCACCAGTTTCACTTCTATCACGAATTGAAGTTAAGAATTGAAAAGCAACTAAAAAAGCATCAATACCTACCTTCTTTCCTGATAAGGAATCCAAGTCAATTTTAACAGGGTTTGAAAGATCTTTAAGATTACAACCCATATTTTCACCTATTGAGAATCAATGTTTTCATTTTCTTCATTGTTATGTGGGCAAGTTGAGATACCAATTAATGTGTAAGTAGGACAATTACCTGATGTACCAGTTCCAATTAACCATATGGCCATTCCAATTGCAAAGTAATGGAAATATTGTTCAATACCATCTAGATAGCCCCCTAGTTCTGCAATCGCAAGTCCTCCACCTGCAAATGCTCTTAATACACGATCATAAGAACCCACATTTTTTGCAACCATATTTTCACCTATTCAACATCTAAATATTCTTCATATTCTTCATCATCAGTTCCAAACCTATTCATTTCTGCATAAATTCCGTAAGAAAGTAATCCGATTGCAGGCAATAATCCAAGTAATGGATATAGCCTCCAAGTTAATTTTTCACCAATTACGGTGATTGATTCTTGAGGGATAACCCACCTTGGATTTCCTTCTTGTATGAATACCTTATTTCCTTTACTTTGAGTGGCAAAATCAGGAACTATTTGATTTGTAGTAGTATCATTTACCAATGTTACATTTATTAGAACCCCACTTCCTGCACTAGGATCAATATCAAGAATTGAAAAATAAAGTTGTAATATCATTCGTCCGTGTTTAGATGATTCAATTTCATTTTCTATAATGTCTTCATAATTTTCAAAACCTAAAGCAAAAACATCTTGTTGTTCATTTGTATTATTTTTTAGATTGTTTGTGAAGATATATGAATTATCTACCCATAAAACAAAATTATCTTCTGCAACTAAATCACCTATGAATGAACTTTTTTGAGTTTGCATTCCAATTAAATCTGGAACAGAATAAAGATTTGGATCAGTATCTGTATTTTGATATTTATTTACTTCAGCATATGTTATGATTGGTGCAACCAATACTGGTACGACTAGTGAAAGAATTATTAAAAGTACAGCAGGGATTTTTGCCCAGTTTAGTGGTGGACTTAATATTGAAAGAACTATAATTCCAGCAGTTAATAATGTAAATATTATTATTGGCATGACAATTGTATTTGATTGAACACTTTTAGAGGTAAAACCTGAACCACTAACTGCATACGGAGATTTCCAATCCCCTTCTACAGGATCAAAATCTGTTTCTGGTATTGGATAAACAACTTCTGGCATCATTGGGAATGTGATTGTGAATTCATCTTTCAAGTATAATTCGTAAAAGTCTAATGCTCCAGCAGGTTTTTGAAAAGAAACTCTAATATCAAATTCAGCACCTGCAGGAATTATATTGTCTGTAAATTTTGCTTGATCAAAAACAAATTCATATTTATCTTCATTTCCTTCAGCATTTCCACTTTCCATGTAAACAGATTGCAAATCATTACCATTCATACTTAATGTTACAGTCACGTCAGTTCTACAGCCCCCAGAATTACATCCAATATTCAATATTAAGCTTCCAGTTACATATTCACCTTCAATTAATTGTATTGATTCATTATTTGGGCTGCAACTAGAGTCAATACATCCTTTAAATGTAAATTCTCTTGCCCCCCCGCCATTATTTGAGCCTCCAGGGACTGGAAGTCCATCTTCTGAAAAATAATTATCAGAATTCCCTTCATCAGCATTGTTTGCATGATTCCATGTAGGCCATTCATTTACAGGCCCTGTAGTTTGTTCTCCAAACATAAAGAGAGTAGGCCTCTCAAAACTGATAACTCTTTTTTCATTAAATCCAGGATTATCTTGTAAATTATTACTTTCTGCTTGTATAGATGCACTTTGAATTGCAAAAATAAAAATTAAAATGAGCGTGAGAAATGCTTGCTTAACTGCAAATTTCTTGCGCCGCATAACCTCTGGAACTTTTTCATAAAAATATACCATTCGTTAGTTTGTTTTCCGATAAGATGAGTAATGAGATGTATTACGGAAGATGTGGAAGCGATATTGGTTGGAAGCGGGTGGCATCCTAGTTTATTTAGATATGAAATGGAAATATTGTCTAAATCAAAGCCATATCGTTTTGGTACAAGGATTGTTTTAGCTAGTTCAGATTATGATTTTTTCAAATCACTTGAACGTTCTGCAACCTTAGATGAATGTTTATTTCCTTTTGGATTAACAACTGACGTATCTACTTTGGAAGATGTAATTAAAGGTTGGATTGAAGATAATAATTTACAATTAAGAAGTGGAAAAAGTATTGCAGTTCGTTGGATACGTATTGAAGGAGGAATAAACGGAGTTAATGGACAAAAATTAGCAATGTTCTGTGGAGGGATCTTGAGTAAAATAGGTTGGAAAATAGATTTGGAATCTCCAGATGTAGAATTAATGATAGTTTTAGATGGTATTTCAGAACATATTTTTTGGGGAAAAAGATTGTTTTCCAAGCACCCTAGAGAAGGATGGGTACAAAGAGCAGCAACTGAAAGACCATTTTTCAAACCAATTAGTCTTGATCCAAGATTAGCCCGTGTTGCATTAAATTTTGTAATTGACAACTCTGATCAAATTATTTGTGATCCAATGTGTGGAACTGGAGGAGTACTTTTAGAAGGGGCATTATTGAATCAAAAAATGGTTGGAATTGATTTAGATGAAGAAATGGTATTAGGTAGTAGGAAAAATTTGGATTGGTTAATTAGTGAACAAAAAAACCCCAATGCTCAAATTGTGCTTCATGGTAATGCTGTAAATATGGCTGAATTATTAAGAAAAAATAATATTAAAATTGATGGATTAGTATTCGACCCTCCATATGGTAAAAATGCATGGAAAAGTGATGAGACTTGGAATTTATTTACGAATGTATTGAAGAATACTAGAACTGCAGAAGGGATTACATTAAATTCCCGTCTAGTATGTTTTCTACCTATCTTGCCTAAAATAAATGGAATAAATGAACCAATTAATGATGATTTAGATTTAGGAAATTTTACAACCAAGGAGATTAAATTGAAATTCAATAATGCGGGGTGGGAGATACTAAGTATGCATTCAATTCCAATACACAAATCACTAGCGAGAATGTTAGTTGTTGCCGTAGCATCCTAGAAAATTTTATATTTTTCTCTCAGTACATTTTCTAATAATTTTTCTTTTTCTTCAATACTCATCCCCTCATATTCTATTTTTTTAAAAAAATCAATCCATTTATTTTTATTCTCGTTTGTAGTATTTACAATTTTAAGAATACTATTTCTTTTCTTTAAATTTTTATTAAGATGAAATCTATAAGCATCCATAATTAAATCAATTACGTCTTTCATAATTTGAGTCAGATTAATCGTGTTACTTTAACCTGGTGAAATAGAAGGACAGGTTTGAATATGAACTTCATTTAGCATTAGTAGGGCGCATGGGGTAGCTTGGATATCCTGTCGGGCTTCGGATCCGACGACGCGGGTTCGAATCCTGCTGCGCCCGCTTAAGTTCAATTTTCTACATTTTCTCTCATTTTTTTTGCATGGATAAATGATTTGACGCAGATTCCCAAATATATTCCACCAATAATTAATAAGAAGAGTTGAGAAATTGTTGACATGCTCCAATCATTATTCATAACTCCATTAACTGCCATTGCTCCACCTAATACGGATATTAAACCAAATGTAGATGATATGTGCATAAATAAAGATCTTTTTTCTGGTAATTTTCTTACTAATAATCCTGCTAAAACTATTGGAAGTCCAACAAATGAAGGAATTAATGATGTAAAACTAGACATATCTGTAAGAAGATATACAACAATACCCCACAAGACCATTATCGATCCAATTAGTTCTGAAATGCGTGGTACTGACATACCATAGACGTTAAACTCTTCACTCATGAAATAGGTCAACTGATTAGGGTAAATCAATCTTCTTCATTTGTTTTCTATTTCAAGGCCAATTTACTGAAGGCCAAGGAATTCTACTCCACCGTTCTAAACAATCATCTTCATAATATATGTCTGATAATCTTTCTAATCCTAATCCTACAATTTCATGGCCTGTTAACCCCTTTACAGGTTCTTTAAATGAAATTGGACTCCGGAACATTAGGATTCTATCGATTAAATTTAATTCCACAAATCTTCTTGCAGTTTCAGTCCCTCCTTCAATAAGTAATTCTTGAATCCCTCTTTCTCCAAGATTTTTTAGTAAATCTTTAGGATTTATTCCTTGGCTTTCATTATCTTTTTTCATTTCCAATAATTCAATTCCATTTTTTGATTTTAATAATTCAATTGTATTTTCATCACCGTTTAGATATACAATTAATGTAGACCCATCATCATTTAGTAATTTACTATCCAAGGGGATTCTTAAATTACTATCCAATATGATTCTGAGCGGGTTTTTTAAATGTTCTTTATTGATTCTTCTTACATTTAGTAATGGATCGTCTCTAATTACAGTATTTACTCCAACCAGTATGGCATCAGAAAAAGATCTTAATTTATGAACAGTATCTAATGTTGTTTCTGATGAAAATCTTTGACTTGTTTTTGATTTATCATCGATATATCCATCACAATCAGTAGCCATTTTTAGAGTGACAAGAGGTATACTATTATTGCACCAATTTAGGAATGATTGCATTTGGATTGCTGCATTTTCTTCAAGTAAACCAACCTTTACCTTTATTTTTGCATCTTTTAATGCTTTTAATCCTCCTCCTTTGACTGTTGGATTCGGATCTATATGGGCAATTACCACTTCACTAATCCCAGCCCAAAGTAAAGCTTCAGTGCATGGAGGTGTTCTGCCGTGATGATTGCAAGGTTCCAATGTTATGTATGCTGTAGCTCCATTTGTATTGTTTCCATTTTCCTCAGCATTTGATATTGCCATTTGTTCTGCATGTAAACCACCCAAGTAATCATGCCAACCTTCTGAAATAACAACTCCATTTTTTACCAAGATACAACCCACTAAGGGGTTTGGATGTACTTTGCCCCTTCCTCTTTCAGCAACTTCAAGTGCTCTTTGCATGAATACAATATCGGTTTCCGACCAATCCATTGTTCTACCCCTAAAACTCTTACCTTTTTGTTTTGATGATAATTTACACATCAATAAGAAGCCTTTCAAGTTATGACTTCTCCCCAGACTTATGGCCAAATTTGCTTGTATAGTAAATCCAGCGGGTAGGGATGGGCGCTCACTTAAAATTTGGAAGAAAAATGAAATGATTCTTCAAAAAGAAAATTTGGAGTACGAAGTACATTTTACTAAACATATTGGGCATGCTTCTGAGATAGCATATTCACTTCGAGAAAGAGATGATATTGATTGTGTGATTGCTTGTGGAGGAGATGGAACTGTACATGAAGTTGCTTCAGGACTTCGAGGTTCTGAAAAAAAATTAGGAATAATCCCTGCAGGAACTGGAAATGATATTGCAAGAGCACATAATATACCATTGAATAATCCAAAGGAAATAGTTGATATTTTGGTAAATGGTACTGATAGGCATGTGGGTGCATTTCGCCTCCAAGGAACCCCTGCACCTTCAGTAAAAAATTATCCAGAACCAAAAAATAATACAAAATGGGATGGAGAGCCAGATATTGATGGACGTATTGTAAGATGGGTATTTTTAGAGTCTGATTGTGGAGTAACTTCAGCAACATCCAGAGCTAAATTGAAGAGAGGAAAATGGATTAAAGGCTCATTAAAATATACTTATCTTGGAATTACAGAGATACTCCCTTGGAAAAAGAAAATGGCTTGGGTGAAAATTAATGATGATGAGGGAGTAGTAGTTGATTTTTCAATGTTAGCTATCACAACCACAGAGATGTTTGGAGGAGGATACAAGGTTTGTCCTGGAGCCTCACCAATAGAAGAACATGGTCAATTATGTCATGCATGGGGACTTAGTAAAATTAAGATGTTGCTTCTTATGGGACCATTGAAGAAAGGAAAACATGTAGGTAAATGGGGAATTGAACAAAAACCATGTAAAAGGTTAGAGATTAAATCTGTAAATGAAGAAGGAAATCCTACAGAAGAAGTACATTCTCCCCCATTAATAGTGCAAGCAGATGGTGAACCATGCTTACAAACACCCGCACTTTTAGAATATCACGTTAAACAATTATGGATTAGAGGCTCTAATAAGGTGCCTTGGGATTAGAAAGAAAAGTCTGAAAAGTCCTCATCATCATTTACTGATGTTCTTTTCTCGGGCGATTTTCGAACTGGAGGACTTTTTCTAGAAGACTCTTGACTATCAGATCTAGGTTTAGTTTTACGTACACTTCTTCTTTTAGGAGGCCCTCTTTCAGCAGCCTCATTTTGATTATCTTCTGAAGATGCACTTTGCCTTCCTGACATACTTCTTCTTTCTTTAGGAGGACTTGAACTTCTCTGAGGAGTAGTGAATCCACCCTCATAGTATTCTTCCTCCTCTGCTTGAGGATTAAGAATATCATCAATATCAAAAGCAAGAGTATGCCCAATTCTTTCTGTAGATTCACCTAAGTTTACCCCTCCAGAATCTATTGATTCTTGTAATTGGTCTCCCATGTCATATGCATCATCAGTAAGTACAACTCCTCCACCTCCTAATTCTGCACCTTGGCCACGCCCTTCTCCAATAGAACTAAGGACACTTTCAACATCGAAATCATCTAATTTTTGAGTAACTTTATTTTTCTCTTCCTTTTTCTCATCATTTCCAATCATAGATCCAGCAGACATGTCAAGGCCATCTTTCTTGGCTTTCTTGACATCTTTACGAACTACTTTTGCCATTTTCATTTGAGCATCGGTAAGCATTGATCTTGCAGCGGCTTTAGCACCATGTCTTTCCATTCCCATTGAGAATGTGAATAATAAAAATGCACCACCTCCACCAGCAATCAAAACCAATAGCATGTATAGATATGTTCCAATAAAAGGAATATCTCCTTTACTCCATTCTGATTTTGCTTTACCGTCCATTGAAATAGCGTTATTATCAATATTTACACTTGTAACGACCATTGAAATTCCATTCGCTGCCAATGTAATTGCTCTACAATCTTCTCCAACAGTCCATTCACCAACCATCACACCATTAGTTGGATTATTCGTATTAACCGCATATCCAACAAGTTCAATTGGTTGATGCCAATCATTTAAAGCAGCAAAACCATCTAAAATATTTTCATTTGCAGGAATTAACCCTACGATTCCATATTTCGTGTGAGTAAGTGTTGCACTGTCTAATTTAGGCATTGTTGTTAGTGCTGTGGGCGTGTCCCATTCCTTTACAGTTAATTTATCATAATCTTCGAATGTTTTTCCTTTTGCCGTATCAAAATCATCTAGTGCAATTAATACAGATGTTGGAATCACTTGTTGGCTTGGTTGTCCTTTGACTCCCTCGGTGAAATGTTTACTTGAGATTAACCAACCTGAAACACGAACTTCTTGAGTTACTTCTCCAGTAGATCCTGCTTTTAATTCTCCACCATCATCATCACAACCTTGTGCTGTAAGTTCCATTTGTACAGTTTCATCAGAAATTTTTGAAGATACATTTACTAAATTTTCAGGGTTACTATCCCAAGTTGTTTCGAATTCGCCATTATCATCTCCCCAATTCACAATTGGTTCTCCAAAACATCCTGCAATAAGCAGCGAAAATAACAAAATCGCTCCGAATTTGCCTCGGCCCATGTTGTTCCGATACCCTCTTACATTGAAAAAGAGACGGTTGAATACATACACAAATACTTGAAAGGAATTAGTCCTCGGAGGTTCAAGCGGCGGTCGCATAGCCTGGTATTGCGCCGGTCTTGAAAACCGGTGTCCCTCGGACTCGGGAGTTCAAATCTCTCCCGTCGCGCCATACTTAATGTGCCAGTTTTGATTAGGATTGATTATGAGACCTAGCATAAACGTACTTGGAGGTAAATTAGAAACTTGTTCACTAGACCCTGTTACAGGATGGTATAGGGACGGTTGTTGTAATACTGACAGCAACGATCATGGATTACACACAGTTTGTTGTATTGTTACAGACAAATTTCTGGAATTTGCAAAATCTAAAGGTAATGATTTGATTACCCCAGCACCACAATATAATTTTCCAGGATTAAAAAATGGAGATCGATGGTGTGTCTG
The DNA here is from genome assembly GCA_949514915.1 of Methanobacteriota archaeon. Lineage (GTDB taxonomy): Archaea > Thermoplasmatota > Poseidoniia > Poseidoniales > Poseidoniaceae > MGIIa-I. Next base: position 10,968 of record CATFLP010000015.1, read on the forward strand.
TGCTAGAACTTGGTTAGAAGCTGCTGAAAAAGGAGTTGCTTGCCCAATTAATCTTGAAGCGACACATGAAGAATCACTTCAAATAATCCCATTAGAATTAATGGAACTCCATGCATTGTAAGATTTAGGATTAAATCCATACATCATTTGATGCTGTTAAATCACCTTTATGCTCTCCAGTATTAATGACTCCTTTAGGCTCAATCAACATAATTTTACATTCATCTTTTGCATATGGTCTGTGTTCAATACCTTTTGGAACAACATACATTTCTCCTTCATTTAATTCAATAGTACCATCTTTAAATTCGATTTTCATATTTCCTTCAATAACCAAAAAAAGTTCATCAGTATCTTCATGACTATGCCATACAAATGAATCTTTAATTTTCACTAATTTTATTTGATAATCATTTAATTCACTTATGACTTTTGGAGTCCAATATTCAGAGAACATTGATAACTTTTCTTTCAAATTTATTTTATCCATATAATCATCCCCTTTATTTGCTACAAAAGGTATTAGTTTTTGATTATTCTTCTTCTTCTTTTTCAATATACGTTAATGAAAGACAAGTAGCTAATATGGCCGCAAAAAGAATACTTATTGTTAGTAATCTACCAGTATTTTGTGCTGGAGGAAATACTGAAAATCCAAGTAATAAGAAAATGGATATTGATGATATTGCAGCACCCCATCTTGCATAATTATCCTGTTTTGTTGAAGGATGTTCCCCACTTGCATGTGAAAGATAATCTGCAGCAAAACCCATTCCTAATAAAACGGCAGGGGCGGTATGAACTCCTCTAGTTCCAATTATACTAGCCATTCCGTCTACTGCAGCACCGATTGCAATGGTGCCTACAGCAATTCTAGAAGCACGAATCGGTGAACGTAATAATACAAAGCCCACAATGAATACAGCAATACCTGCAAATAATATTTGATATACTCTATTTTCTCCAAAATCTTTTGCTAATTGAGCACCAGAGATTAGTTGCCCACCAATTTCTCCATTTAGTTCATTTTCAGCCATTAATAATTTCACATCATCACCAAATTCAAGTGCAGCATCCGCAAAACTTCCATCAATTAAGACTGAAATTGCAACACCAGTTGTGACTCCCTCTTTTTCTAATTTAGGGTTTGAATGGATAAATGAATTATCAAAATCATCAAGTATTATGTTAATTGTTGCATTTTCTATTTCACCTTCATAATTCGGAACTCCCATTATCAATGGAGTTTGATAGATGCCAGTATCAATTGAAATAATACTTGGATGATAAGATAGTTGTTTTTGGAAGGTTTGAATTTTAATTAAATCACTTGTTGAATCGCCATCGGCATCTATTATTATCCAAGCCATAGTTCCAGATGCAAGAAGATATTTTGATTGTAAATCATCTAATTTATCTAATGCAGGATCATCTTCTGGTAAAAATTGTTTAACATCTAGTATGTTAACACTAGTGGGGGAAATAACCGAAATTGATGCCAAGATTACTAATGCAATAGGCCAAAACATAGAAGTTTTATTATCAAATGACTTTTTTATTTTCAAATTTTCAAAATATTTACGTTTACTTAGATAGAAATCTTCAAGTAAAAATCTCGTAACAACCCAATCAAAAAATATTCCAATTATCATAACAACTGCTAATGATCTTTGAGCTCTAATGGGGGAAATCAAAGATAGAGAAACAGCGCTAATAGTTGTAATCATAGCAATAAGTAGCATACTTCGAACTTCTTCTCTTTTTCTTGATGATTTGCAATACCAAAATGCGCCATCGACAGCAACACCCATAATTATTGGAATTGCAATAACATCTACAATTGAAATTGTAAATCCAACAGCTGATAAAATCCCAACTTCGGCAAGAATAATTAATGTGACACTTGCAATTGTTACCAATGATATTTTCCAATTTTGCAATCCAATAGTTAGAATGAATATTAGAAAGAATAGAGATGGAATTAATATTGATGAAAGATCATCTTCTGCAATTTTTTGTGCTTTTGCAAATAGCATATTTACTCCCGCAGATTCAATTTGGAATTCTGAATCTTCACTTATTTTTTCAGCCCAAGATAGAATCATCGACCATCTAACATCTGCTTCTAAATTATTTGAATCTTTTACGGTAATTAACCAAATTAATTCATTTGATTGTGGTGCCTGAGATGCGGAAGATCCAGAAAAAGCTGGACATGCCACATTCATTTTCGCATCATTAGGAAGTAGTAATAATGTAGATTGAAATGCTAACCTCTCTTCAGATGTACTATTTTCTCCACACCATCCCTCTTCAAGTGTGGGTTGTAACAAATCTGCCCATTTTGTAGCATTTTCAAGAGATCGATTTCTAGAATTAAAAGCATCAGACCATTTGTTTAGTGGAGATGAAACCGTGGCAATATAAGCAGAATTATCATTTAAAAATGCAATATTATCTTCATTATTGATAATATCTTGTTCAAGAGATAATAGACTTTTTACCCGAGTTAAATTATTTGTTAAAGGTCCTTCATCATCATGATTAATTATCAAAATTAATTCATTTTCTTCTAAATGATTACTTTCTTCTTCAATTCTTTGAATAACTTTGTCATCGAATAACACTTCTGTAGTTAAAACTGGTTCTGTTGGAAAAATGAAAACTAGCCCTGAACATAATACTAAAACTAGTATTATGGAAATTCTGGCTTGTTTCGGGTTCATATTCCCCTCTTAATAGTAAAACTAAATCAGTATTACTTAGTAATTAAGAGTTTTATTTCCATTCCATCCATTGGCCAGTTCGACCATCTTTGTACCACCAAGCACCACTTCCAGATGGGTATTCCAATACTTCGTATCCATCTCTCATTTGTCCTTCCATGTAATTTGGAGGCCTTCCATCTGATGGTGGTGCAGCTGCAGGTACAGAATCATAAGATACTGGAGCGTTTACAATGTCCTGATAATCATCCCATGCAGCACCATCATCTTGCCACTCATCACCATCTCTGCCTCTTAATTTCATAACAGTTAGAAGCCCTAATATTACAACAACTAGAACAGCAATGATGATGATAAATATATTTTGATATTCTCCAAGAGCAGAACTTAATCCAGATCCTGTTCCTGTATCTTCATCATTATTATTCTCATCATTGTTATCCTCATTTGTATTGTCTAAAGTTTGGTTATCAGATCCTAGAGGGTTGTCTTCAGTTGGTAATGTCTCGCCATCTTCAGTAGTAACTCCTTCAGATGTAACAACGATTGTAATTGCTGCGGGATTGTAATTCCCTCCACTTACTAATACCTCGATAGTACCTTCTTGAACAATAAAGTCCGCTTGTCCAGCATCACTAGTTACCATACTAAAAATTGTCCAACTATCTCTTTTTCCAGTTACAGATAAACCTTCTACAGGAATATTGTCTTCATCTACAACTTGAATAGTTACAGTATCTCCAACTTGTGGGTTTGGAGGACTAAAGCTTAAGAATACGTCCTTAATTTCTGGAGGTTCAGGATTTGGTGTTGCTTCGACAACCATATTATTTATTGCTGAAATTATTTCAGCATTTTCTCCTTCACCTTTTTGTGCAATTGCAATAATTGTATATTCCCCTACAGGGGATGAAAGAATTGGCAGTTCTAAATCAGCACTAGATCCTTGTCCCCATGCAATCGAACCCATATTTGAAAGAAGAGAATCAATCAAGTCAAATATTTCTTCAGGAGTATCTACTTCTGAACCTTCACTGCTATGGTATCCATTTTCAATATAATTACAATCTTCTCCAACTGCTTCAATATACATATTATTTACATGATCACCAAGAATTAATTCATAATCTCCACTTAAATCAATTTCATAGTTTGCATACCACTCACTTCCCCAATCTTGATACCAATCTCTAACTGGTGTAATTAAGAAACCGGAACTATCTTTTAGAACAGTATCTTTAGGATCTGGCATGGATGAACTCCATGGATTATTGTCAACATAAACCCTCATCCTGACATTTGATTTACCATATTGAGTATCAGTCTCCCAATCATAGTCTTCTCTGTCTTCACACCATGCATCAGATGAAATGTATACATCCTCGATAGATTTATCATTAGCAACCCATCCAATTTCTTCTCTAACTCCTTCACCATACAAAAATTCAGTTACTGCAGACAAATCAATAGTTGCAGGATCAAAACCTTCTTTTGGTGTTGCTACAGCAAGAATTCTTGATGCTGGCCCATCTTCATCGCTAAGAGCAATATTTGTTACTTGACCTGGCCCTAATTCTCCTGTTAATTTTAACGAAGCAGGATTATTTAATACAATTCCAATATGTAAAGCATTAGGGAATAAAATTAGGTCACCAGTTCCTACTGACTCACCAGGACAGAAAGATCCATCTTCCCATACATAATCGTCCCATTCCACCCAATGTTCTTCATTATTATCATATGGATAAAACCATCCATCATCATCGAAATATTCTCCTTCCTGAACATCATAGCATTCATCATTGTTTCCGTTATTGCCAGTGCTATCAACTGCTATAGCTGCTAACAGATACATTGGTGACTCTAAGTCAACTTCCCAGTTTTTGGCTGTTTCACCACATTCAAATTCTAATTCTGTTTCAAATGAACCATCTCCGCCATCCTCATCATTTTGAGGCCCAGTCCATGCATCTTCGTCGACTCCTGGGAATGCCTCTCTAAGAACTAATGGAACTAATCCCACAAGAATTCTATGACCATTCTCACAAGGAATATCTGTAGGTGCAATAGAAATTCCAGTGCTTAAATCACCTCTTTCTGAAGAATATACAGGGATTCCTCCAAAAGTAGTTTCTTGATTTAAGTCGCCTCCAATTGAAATACTTCCTTCAGTAACTGCTGCAAGATTCATCCCAACTCCTATCATTTCACTACCATCCGCACGAGTTACTTTCACTTGTGCAATTGAGACATAAGCTCCAGGTAATGTTGGACTCACGGTCATTACCGCTTCTCCATTACTATCAGAAGTCATGATTTCTTCTTTCATTACTTCAAATGGTCCATCTGTAATGAAACTATCAATAATTACTGGACTTGGTGTCATACTTTCCCAAGAATTTAAACTACAATAGTTGTACATACCCCATTCAAAACTTTGATCGTTGTACTCATAATATGTTACATCTTCACCAGTTTCTTCATCATAGTATGTTTTTTCAAACCCATCATCATTTTTATATGTAAAATAATGATAATAATGATTATCATCAAAATCTTTGTAATCTACTGTAATTTGATTTTCATACCCTGGATCATTAGTATATTGATGATACAAGTAATTGTCGTAAGAATCAGATTCCCACGATCCTAGTTCAAGAGTCTCAGTTGTACCATCTCCCCAATTAATATTGATATTTTCAAAATTAGTAGTATCAAAATATTGATTCCCCTCCCAGGACTGTGTTTTTAAGTACAATTCAATATTATTATTTCCATCTAGCATATATCCCTCAGTATACATACAATCAGGTGTTCCAGGCATAGGTATTTGTTCAGTAAATTCAAATTCAATACCTGAATTTGTTTTTCCAGTTGTGGTTACTTCTGCAATACCTATATCTCCATTAGCACTAGAAATATCAACATACCATTCACTATTACCATTACCATCTTCTTGGAAAGTATCTTGGAATGTTAATTGATCATATAGATAGACATCTTCTCCATCTCTATGCCCTCTTGGATTTATTTCAACAGTTAAATCACCATTTTCAAGATCATCAGCATTATAATGTCCAGAAATGCTATTTGAACTTGCCCATTCGTATTCAATTTCTCCTTCAACCTCAAAAGCTTCCACAGCACCTACTGCTGCTTGAGGAGAAACTCTGAGAACAGCTAAATCAACCTCAGCATTTTCAATAGGTCCACTGTGAGAATATGCTGTTGCCTTAATGTTATAATCATCATTTACATTTGTAGTTTCATCTTGAGTTACTAAAACACCAACGGCTGAAACAATAAACATTTCATCATTATTCTCCCATGCCATTGATTCTAACAATGAGGGATTTAATTTTTGAAATTCAATTCTTGCTTCACTAACTTCACAATCATTACATGGTGGTTCAAAATTACTTAGAGCTTGTGTAAAACTCCATTTGGTATCTTCTATTGTTGATGCTGTTAATCGACCATAATATCTGTACTCATTCCCATCTCTTTCTAAGAACGTACTTTCAACATCTGCAGGAGTTTTATCATTAGTCATTGCAATTGAGAATTGATCTGGAACATCATCACGATATGGTTCCCATTGTCCCCAATCACTTGGATAAAATTCCATAGTTATTCCAATATCCAGTACATTCCTATCATGAATACTAGTGACAACTTCTCTCATTTTACGAGAACTACAATCTTCTTCACCCTCTTCCTCGTCATATTCACACTCCCCGAAAATTATGGTTTCATCTTCACTATTCCAATCATACCAACTTTCTTCATGCCATGATCTAGATGAGTCTTCTATCCATTCTCCAAATTCTTCAGCTGATTCTCCAAAACTTTCCCAAACGGGATTAGTTAATGAGTCGAAAACATGTCCCAAAATATGTTCAGGCATTGAATTAAATTCATCAAATGCATCATTTACCCATGAAGAACTAGATTCCATTTTCGCGGACCATGCTTGACCTTCTGAAGTATCTAATAATAATTCATATTGCCAAGTAATTTCTCCTTCATCATCAGGAATGTCATCACCATTGTAGTCCTCAATGATAGGTTCTGGCATTTCAGCCATACGGACAATTAATTTTTGTAATGGAGTCATGCTTTCCCAATCTCCATCAACTAAAGGTTGAGCCCATGCTTCCAAAGAATCAACTATTGCTTCTGGATGTATAGATACAGCCAGTAATGCAATATTATGCATGATGTTTTGTATAGATTGGAATGGTAATTGATTATTAGCAAGATTTTCAATTGATTCTTGTAAATCATTCCATTCATTACTTCCAAGTAATGCATTATATGCTGCTTCAAAGTCTCCAGTTCCTTCAAATCTTGTAAAATTCTCAATAGGATCAAATGCTTGCATATGATCTATAACATCACCAAAGTCTTCTATTACTCTAGGCAATGGAAATTCATCACCATATAGTAAGAAAGCAGCAACCATATCTAATCCCGCGTCTACATCTTCAGAATCTAGAAATTCCATTAAAGCTTCTAAGAAATTTGCACCAGCTTCCATATCATATTGATCACGCCCAGCATCTAGCATATTATTCCAAAGTTGTGCACTACCTCCTGGTCCAGTGCCTTCAGTTGCAGTTTCAACAAAATTAGCCCATCCTCCATTTGATGTCCCTGCTGTTTCTAAACTAGCAAATTCATTTTTTATTTCACCTAATGGATTTGCAGTATCCCAAGCATTATCAAGAGGTTGTAGAACCTTTGTTTCAAATTTATTAAGTAGCAATTCTGTGATTTGTGTTGCATCATCAACAGCAATCATATTTCCATGTTCTGCTTTAATTGATGCAGCATAAGTACCGCCTAGGGAAGTAACAGGAACAGTATATACGCCCTTCCAAGTCATTGTATTAACATCATCAATGTGATAACCAGTATTCTGTAAAACTACAGTATCAACAATTACTCCATTTAATGGAAGTTGACCATTTATTATTTGAATAGGATCCATATCATATCTTAAAATATCTGCAGTAACTTGAGTGTTACTTGTATGTCCTCTTGTATGTGCCATTATTTCTACATCAGAACCAACTGATGCAAATTTTGTTGTTACAAAACCATCAACGCTTAGAGTTTCCCCATTTACGGTTACTGAGTTTGGTGTTGCTATTTGTGCAATTACAGGTGTTAATGACATCCCAATTAGGATAAATATCATCAAAAACGTATTCCTTTTCATAAAGTCATCCACTAATCTTTTATTAATAGATGTATTTATTTAATGGATAAATTATTTTTAGTAAATTTAAATAATTATTATATTAAAAATCAAGTTTTTATTTTCATCAGAGATAGAAGCACATCCAGCATTATTGTAATCTATTTCTGACCAGATTCCATTTGTTTGCAAAAAAGAACTACTTGGTAGATTTAGTATATCTAGCCAAAGAGTCATAGGTGCAATTATATTATTGTTTGACATTTCAATATTCCAAGATTTTGTTGCAATTATATTTTCATCATTTCCATTACACCAAATATTATGATTATTAGTTTCATTTTTTATTTCAAATAAATCACGAAAACCATCAACTTTAGAGGGAATATTTTCTGTACTTTCTACATTGTTAATTTGTATTAATGAATTTGGATGTGGAATAGTTTTTGGAGAACCAATTGATTTTTCAACAGATGTTAAATTTATATCTGGATTTAATGATTTTTCACAAGAGATACTATTTGGAAAACAACCTTGTGCATTTATCGATCCCCCAATCAAAGTTTTAGCTAATAACCAAGGTCCAGTCCTACTTTCTTTTTCTTGTCCTGATGTAATAAAAGTAGCATCATAGCGATTTTCCAATTCTAATTTAGGTGGATTGTGTATTATTGTAATTTGAGTAAATTTATCTAATTCTGTGCCCCCACTAGCATTCCAATTAATTATGAACCATTCTTTAGAAATGAAATTCTCTTTAAGATACTCCTTTAGATAAGTTATACTTAGAATTCCTTCAATTCTCCCTAATCCTCCCATATCATTACGAATATTTTGAATTTCTACAAAACCTTCCATTTGCAGACCAGCAGGAATTTGTATGCAATCTTTACATCCTTCACTGATAATAGAATTTACAGTAAGATTCATCGTTGCCTTGGCTCCAATTTTTGTATCTTCGCTTAAACCTAAGGCATTCATTGCAGTTCTAGTTGAAAGAGTTACAGTTCCGTAAATATAATCAATTTCAGAAGATTTTTCGGGATTAATTGTTTTGGTATCTAATCCAATTGATGTTGATGCTAATACCACCATTGTCAAAATAATACATTCGAATAAATGATTATATTGATTGATAGCCCTATTCACATTATTCTCCTGAAGGCATTACTTCTTTGAGATTATCTATGTTTAGAGGGTTTACTAGATAAGTTCTAAATGCTTCCTGCGATTAATTATTGCCCAAATGAAAAAACCAACAAAACAACTAATCACATGTGTAATACTAATGCTTATTGAAATACCATTAATGAAAAAATTCCACGATTCAAATAAAATTACAATTCCTGGCAATAATGATTTATGTTTTGAGAAATGACTCATAGAACCAATAATTCCCATAAAACCACTAGAAGCCCCCATCCAATTTCTTTCTAACATATATGGAAAAATTTCTAAATTAGGAAATAAAAAAAATCCAACATTAGATACAAACCCTCCAAGCAATGCGATAGAAATTACCGTACTAAAAAATACTAATATTGTATTTTTTGTACCTACTATTGCTTCAAATGATTGTACAAAAATAAGAAAGGAAATAGTTGTAAATCTGATGTGTTGCGAACTATTGTAAAAGAATGGAGCTGTAAAAAATGAGAAAAAATATTTTATTGGGCTTTTGAAATCTGTATGCCAAATTGCAGCTGAGCATCCAATTTTTTCATTAGCTGTAATACAATTATTTGAACTCATTTCACCTAAAAAATACCAAATCAACCAAATTATTATTAAAAATGTATATGTAAAAAATCTAGATAAATACATTTGAGAAAAACTTAACCTTTCTCTCCTATGATTTTCCCAAGGAAGAATTAATGGAATTAATGGTAATTTGTTATTTTCCTGAGCCATCAATAACACCCAGGCTTATATTTTGATAAATTACTCATCTAACAATAATTGGATGTCTTGTACAAATAAAAGAGGATCCCAATTAAATCCAGTCCAAGCAATTCTACGATGATGTTCTTTATCTAAAATATATGTAACCGTACTATGGCCTATATTATATGTATTGGAAGCACCACTTTCTTCTTCCCCAAGACTTTGAATGTAATTTGTGATATGTGTAGAAACAGTTTCAAGCATTTTAGTATCATTTAAATTAAATTCACACCATTGGTATATTTCTTGAATAATTTCATCATAATGTCCATTTTCGTGTATATATTCCTTCTCGCAAAGCTCATGATTTCTAATTTCAATAGGCAAATAATTAACCCTCTCAACCTCATTATTAATTATCGCTATGTTTTTAATTTCGGAATTATACAATGTATTAAAATTTTCAGAATTAGGTTCTAATTGGCTATTTTCCCATTCTTTATTTGTTTCATTCCAAATCATGAATTGCCAAGTTTCAAGTAAATCTCCATCAATTCCACTTAGAGTTTCAGTACCATTATTACTAGTAACTTCATAAGAGATATTTTCAGAATTTAACGAATCTAAAATAAGATTCCATCCCGTTGTATTTTCATCTAATTCGTTTGAATTAATAGTTAAAAATATTGATTCATTCCCGTTATCGATTGTTAACGAATAATTTTCAGAATTTAGATAATCAGTATCATTAGTGCTTAAATTAGTATGTTGTGATAACATATTTTCAATATGATTTATTGCACTTGGTGTTTTTACATGTCTCTGCCCGTTTTCGCTAAACATATTCCAATGTTCTAAAACAATCCACAAGTCATCATACATATTGTCTGATGCATTAACTGGATTTTCATCTATTGTATGTGCTTGAATAAAACTTTGATTAACTACAATCCCATAAGAATCCCATACAGATTTTGCAACATCATAATCTGGATGAGTTAAATGATCCCAATTATATCCTAAACCCTCATGCCAATATTCCTTCATTTTTTCAGTAGTATCCGTCAATGGATCAATAGAGATTGAAAGGAAAACCACCTCTTGCCCATAAGAATCCCCTAATGCTTCTTTTGCAAGATTCATATTATATTCAATCATTGGGCAAAAATCTGGACACGTAGTAAATGTAAAAGCAACCACAATAATTTTATCTTCAAAATCAGATAGTGAAACGTTTTCTCCATCTTGATTAATTAATACAAAATCTGGTGCAGGCCCACCAGGCCATTCAGTGCCCTCAAATTGAGGCCAAGCATCATCAGATGGAGCCCCAAAACAGCCAGATAAAATAGATAATACAATTAAAGCAGAGATGAATTTCTTCATATTCAGGTCTACAAATCATTAATATTTAAATCTAATATTCATTTGAGTTGTGTAGTATATTATTGCATAACGCCATCATAAAAAGTACCCATATATGCCCCCCAACTAATTTTACTTGGTACAGGTACATTCAGATTTGTCCGATACATGTTCCATGTGCTTGTGGGAGAATCAAATGAGGAAGTAGAACTTGAAATCATATCAAGTATTCCATCATTATCAATATCAATAATCAATGGACTAGCAATACTTAACCCTTCACGATTGAAAAGTGTAGAATTAGTATAGTCACAAGAATTCCAAACTAATATTTCATGATATAGTTGAATGTTATTTGGATTATTACTTTCCATTAACATATTTGCCCGAATCATAATTACTTCATCTATTCCATCCATGTTTAGATCTACTGCAAGTGGACTTGAAGCCGCAATATGATTAGTTTCTTCCATCCAAGAAACAACTCCCGTTTCTCCATCAATTTGAGCAGTCCAATATGAACTATATTCTGGCCATTCTCCAATAAGGTAATGGATAAAAACATCAGGAATTAAGTCATCAGAAAAGAAACCTACTGCAGGACTAACCCATGTTTCAGCATTATTTGCAGTACCATTTAGTGCATAATCTCTTGCATCAACTTCCCAAATAGAATCATATCCATTGCCGTTTATGGCAATAGTTCTTCCATCAAACATTGAAACTATGATGTCTTGAATTCCATCTTTTGTTAAATCAACAATCGTAGGAGGAGAGATTACGCCTTTGTTTACATTTTCAATCGGTGAAACGAGTTGTAATGATTCAGAAATATCATTGTTTAATAAATCATTTAAAGTTGTCATCCATAAACTTCCAGGCCATGTTTCTCCCCCCGTACCAAAGAGAATTTTTGTCTTTGATTGACCATTCACTAACTCATCATAGATAACTGGGGAAACATATGTTTCCATTCCATCAGGGGTATCTGCAATAGCTAATATTTCTCCAGTTGAACCAGACATTATCATTAGATATCCTTTTTCCCTTTCTTGTTCTGGAGTTTTAGTAGGGTCACCACCATTTGTAGTTAACCAATCAGACACACCGTCATTATCTATGTCTTGAATAAATTGTCCAGTGTAAAATTGATACCATTCTTCACGTTCTGTTGAATTATGATTAAATGACCAAAGTAGTTCTCCAGTTTGTCCATTAATTGCTTGTAAATTGTGCCCTCTTCCTCCAAGAATTACATCAAGCGAACCATCGCCGTTTAAATCTTCAAATTGTGCTGAAGCGAACATTTCTTGTGTAGTTTCAATATTCCAAAGAATTGTTCCATCATTTCCATTAACTGCAATTATAGATCCTTCTGCAGGCATTTCCATTCCCGTACCAAAGACAATGTCTAGAATCCCATCACCATTAAGATCAGCAGCATGTGGCGATGAAAATGTACGGGTTTCACCACTAATTTCCCAGATGTTCTCTAAGTTGTTTGGATTTATTGGAGAACAATCATTATTTTCTCCTTCATCACTTTTACCAAAACATCCACTCGTAATTAATATCACGACAAAAACAGAGAAGAGTTTCTTCACAGTTACAACTTGGTTTTTTTAGATATTTAAATCTAATATTAGTTAAGGTGCTTATGGTGAATAACTACCGATGAATTCAGGAGAACACCACGCAGGTAAACCAGCAACTCCTCCAGGGGTTGTAAATGCAATTCCAAGGAATAATATTACAACAAAAATAAATGGAAATACAAATGTATATGTCAATTCCCTTTCATCATCCCATAAATGCATGAAGAAAGCAGCAATTCCAAAGAATTTTACAATACCTACACTTACTAAAGCAAAAACAGTTGCACCATAAGTTAGACTAAGATATACAGCACCAACTTCAATTGCAGTAAAGACCATTAAAAATACAAAATTCCAAAAATATACATCTTGACCTGTTTTTTCATATAGTGCTTTTTGCCAGCCAGTTTGATGTTCGCCCATTTTTTTCACCTTAATACAGATAGAATGCCGGGAATATTATTACCCATGCTAAATCAACAAAGTGCCAATATAGCCCGTAATATTCAATACTTTGCGCGTTATTGTGATCCCAGCCACCAATATGCGCTTTGTAAATAAAATATGTTAGGAATACGAGTCCAACAAATACATGTACACCGTGAGCACCAGTAGTTACATAGAAAAAGCTACCAGCAAGTGTTGAAATTGTAAAATCATAATCATGAATTAAGTGATTCCATTCCCATAACTTTAGAATTAAGAAAAGAGTACCTAGCATTAAAGTCATAGCTAAATAGTTTCTAACTTTCTTGTCACGAACTTTAGGATCTAAATCAACATTCTTTGCTGCTTTAAGTGCCAATACTACAGTAAAAGAGGACAGAATTAGAGCAAAGGTATTAATCGCACCAGGCAATAATGTCATGAAATCTGCAGTGATATATTCAGCAGCTACATGTTGATAAACAGGAGTACTAGATTCTGTATGCCAAAATGTCTGATTAACTAACCCACCTGTTGCTTCTTCACATTGTGTTATCATCGGTGTGTGTTTTTCTGACAAACATTCTTTGTAAATTGATTTAGCCGTTGCTCCTGGTGCTGCTAGACTAGAATCTATTGCTTCCTGAGCCTTATCTAGAAGGGTCCAATGAGTGTTCCAATTTGTTCTCATTCTCATATATGCACCAAAGAATGAACCAAAAATCATAACTTCTGACATTAAGAAAAGCCAAATTCCAGCTTTACGAATATTCATTCCTCCAAATGGAGTACCGTAAGATTTCAATTCGCCCATTTTCTCGGAACCATCAAATGGAAGATCTCCTTTCCACCATGTAAATAATCCCCAAATGAGAACAACAAGACCAATTGCAGTAATCCCCATACTTGCTTCAGAAAATCCGTATAGGAATATCATGGTTCCTAAAGAAGCGATTATTGGCGCCCAAGATCCATGGTGTCCATGGTCGTCATGATCACCATAACTCATTTTGGCTCAACCCCCTTCCACATTCTTGAGAACATCCCTCCACCAGTAGATTCCACATGGTGCAGGTTATCATCTTCTTGAGTAGGAATTTCATGGAAACTTGGAGTAGGTGGTGGGGATGTTGTAGTCCATTCTAGGCTCCATCCGCCCCATGGATCTTTTCCACATTTTTCTCCATATTTGTAACTTCTAATAATATTCCATGTTAATATTAATTGAGCAAAGCCCATAATGAGTGCTGACATTGTAATAAATGAATTTAATTCAGACCAACTATCTACTGAATATGTGTGATAACGTCTAGGCATTCCTTCTATTCCTAATTGATGCATAGGCCAAAATGTACCATTCATTGCAATAAATGTGATTATAAAGTGCAACAGACCTAATTTTTCATCTAATTTACGTCCAACTGCTTTAGGATACCAATAATATATTGCAGAAAACATACCGAATAAGGTTCCACCAACTAAAACGTAATGGAAGTGAGCAACAACAAAATATGTATCGTGGAAATGAGTATCAAGTCCTGCTACTGGGAAGAACATTCCAGAAATACCTCCCATTGTGAAAGTTACTAAAAATCCTAAAGCCCACAAAGTATGCGTTTTAAACACTAATGATCCGCCCCATAGAGTGGCCAACCAATTGAATATTTTCACACCTGTAGGTATTGCAACTAACATAGTTGTTAACATCATTATTAATCTGAAAGTTGGGTCCATTCCACTTGTTAACATATGGTGGCCCCATACAATGAATCCTAGTACTCCAATGCCTGCTAACGCATATACCATTGATTTATAGCCAAATATTGATCTTTTAGCGCTTGTTGAAAGAACTTCAGATACTACTCCAAATGCGGGCAAAATAACTACGTATACCTCAGGATGTCCAAAGTACCAAAAGAGATGTGCCCATAATATAGGGTCTCCTCCAACTGCAGCATCATAAAAATGAGTACCAATAGTCCTATCAAAATATAGGTAAACTGTACCAATGATTAATGCAGGCAATGAGAGATATAACATTGCATTAGCAACAAAAATTGACCATGTAAATAGAGGCATTTTCATCCAAGTTACTCCTGGTGCTCGCATAGTCATTACAGTTGCAATAAAGTTTACACCAGATAGTGTAGATGAAATTCCTAACATAATTATTCCTGCAACGAATAGAGTTGTACCCGCGCTAGCACCTTTTTCTCCCAATGAATTAGAAAACGGAGCATACATTGTCCAAGTAATATCTGCGCCTTCTCCAGACATTACTCCTCCATAAAGCAAAACGCTAGAAAATGCAAGCATCCAGAATCCCATAGCATTAACTCTTGGAAATGCTAAATCCTTTGCACCAATTTGTAGAGGAATAATCCAATTTGCAAATGCAGCAATCATTGGCATTGCTGCTAAGAAAATCATCGTGGTACCATGAAGTGTAAAAAATGAATTATATTGATCTTGAGTTAAGAAGTCATTATCCGCTACTGCAAGCTGTAAACGGAATAACATTGCAAAAATTCCACCAATCAATAGGAAAAGGAAACTAAATACAAAATAAAGAGTTCCAACTTCTTTATGGTCTGTAGTAGTCATCCATTTCTTTAACCATTCTGTCAATCCGTTTAGATTAAAACCATCAGGGTTATTTCTATAAAAGACATAAACTAACATTAATGAAAATAATGCAATACCAAAGGTTATTGCAGCAATAGCGACTTCATATGGCTCTGCTTGTTCAATTAATATTGCTCCACCACCTAATGCAGCTGCACCAGGTATAGAAGCTTGAAAAGTGCTCCATTTGTCGCCAGAATTACCATCAGCAGGAATATTTCCAACAGCATTTCCGTTTACAGCATTTCCATGCACTGTAAAGTCTACAATTTGCCCTTCATTATCAGGAGCAGTCCAAACAACAACCCAACTTCTCATATCATTTCCTGATTCTGTGTGAGTTATGCCCCCATCCATCACCTGAACTAAATCAGTATAATTTTCTCCAGCACTAAAAGTTCCATCAGTTGCAAATAATCTAAAACCACCCATATTGCTTGATAGTTCAGCACCTGCAATATTTGGATTTGAAATCGTGATATTCAATTCATAAGATGTTCCACCTACAAATGAGTCAGGCATTCCATCAACAATTACAGTTGTAGTTCCTGCTCCTCCAGAGTGACACGCACATCCAGTGGTACCATTTGCTCTATTAACTCCTGTTGGATAAGAGGTCATTTGAGGTGTAGCAGCTAAAGCAATAAAAATCACAAACAACAATGAAATCACTCGGATTTTATTTTTATTCATCAATTCACTTCCTTTAACCACATGCACCTACAACATGCACTTTTGCTAGCATTTTCGAATGTTGTTGGCCACAATATTCTGCACAAAACAAATCAAATGTTCCAGTTTCTTTCGGTGTGAATGACATGGACGTTTCTATTCCAGGAACAGTATCTTCTTTAATTCCCCATTCTGGAATAAACGGGGCATGCAAGACTGGTAATTCTCCTCCATCATTTAATGTGACTAATTTTGCTTTAATTACACGATTACATGGCAAATATAAATTTCCATCGCCAGTATATGCTCCATCTACTATTTCAGTACCAGTCGGAGTAGTAAATGTGGATGTTGTAAAGTTACCAGTTTCATTTAGTTCAGTTATTAATATCTCATCATGGTAGTAAAAATTCCATCCCCATTGATATGCTTCGATAGTAATGTCCCATGTATCTTCATCTTCAGAATAAGGATCGACCCACACAGTAATCATTGATTGCCACGCAATAAAAGTAAGATAAAGTACTAGAATAGTAGGGACAATAAACCATGTTAATTCCAAAGTCAAATTGTCTCTTTCTTTTGGAAAAACTCCTGGTGTTAATTTTTCAGGAGTTTCTTCTTTTGGAGATATTTGTCTGAATCTAATAATCAAGTAAAATAAAAGAGCGAATGTTAAAATTCCTACCACTAATGACCAAAAATTCCAAGTTTTCATCAAACTTCTAAAAATTGTGTAATCGGCTGGACCCATACCAATGAACTCCCTAACGTTTATCGGGCACTCATCCCAACTATTAATAGTTCTCAAGCAGCAATGAACATAGAAGCCATCATGTAGGGAACACTACCCTTAATTAATGATGTAATTTTAGAAATTTTAGAGGGTTGTCTATTGTCATCAAATTTTTCAGAAAACTGGTTGTTGAAAATAGCTAAGGATTTAGAAAATTCGCGCGAAATAAATTTGAATGGGTTGCCGTTGCTTGTTGAAGGAAGAAGAGATAAAGAATTACTTTTAGAATTAGGCTTCACAGGACCAATTGAAATATTAAATAGAGGAGTTAGTTTAGAAAATTTGGCAACACAATTACTAGAAAAATATAGCCGTTCAATGAAGTATAAAGAACCATTTATATCTATTCTTATGGATTGGGATAGAACGGGAGAAAGATTACAAAAAAAATTAACACAAATTTTTAATTCAATGGATGAACATATTGATGACACATTACGTAAAAATCTAATCAGGTCATTAAATGGTAGGACAAAAACAGTTGAAGGCTTTAGATTTCTTTTAGAAGATTTATTAAAATTAATGGATACTGATACTAATCCTTGAGTATAGGCAATCCAATAACAGTTTCTTTTACAGTATTTAGAACAACATGAGTCAAAGATCTCTCAATACCCTTTGATGTTAAAACACCTTTCGTCAGATCATTTAAATCATCAGTATTTTGCACCTTTGCGATTACAAAACTATCGTAATCTCCAGTAACATCGTAGACAAGGAAAACACGAGGATCTTCTGCAATTCTTTTTTGCACATCAATCATCTTTCCTTTAGTAATCCTTAGTCCTACGATTACAGTCATTTCCCAACCAACTTTCGCAGGGTCAAGAACAACGTTATATCCCTTAATTACTCCTTCTTTCTCTAATCGTTCCAATCTATTTCTAATTGTTCCTAGAGCAACATCTAATTTAGCAGCTAATTGCCTCATTGAAGAACGACTATTATTCATCAGAGACTCAATTAATTTCCTATCGATTTCGTCAAGTGACATATGTCCGCCTCACCTCTTGGAAATCTATTCAATGTTTGAACATTAAGGTAATTTTTTTAGAATAGAATGTTCATTTATTCATTTTTTTCTATAATCATATCAATATCCATCATCCATTGACCTAAATCTTCAACATCCGTTTTCACGGTTATTTGTAATGGTAATTGTTCAGAATCATCATTTCTTTTATTGATTACTTTGAAATCAAAGTCAAAATTTTCTTTTTGATTAATGACTGGAAGTTTTTTCAATCTAGAGGTCCGCCATCCTTTACTTACCTCTACTTTTATGATTTCTACTTTTTTATTTCCTGTTTTTATATTCAGATTTATTTTCTTTTCAGAATTCTTAGAGTGAATTATTTTACCTTCTATTAGGGGCAATCCTTTTTCTCTTATACGTTCTTGAATCACAATAAATGCTAATCCAGAAATTAGTATGACATTACCTAATAATATTAAAGGAAAACTTCTCCATTCTCCCTGCTCATTTAAAGATGGCAAAAGGGCGCTATTAGCCATCAAAACACGCATTTCAGTATCATTTTCAAGACTTTCTCCATGAACAGAAATAATAACTGAATATTTGTTAGAATCACCCTTTTCAAAATTTATCCCAGCACTCTCGAGATATGTTTCTGATAGAGAATATTCCCAGTCGGTGGAGTTATCTTTTTCAACTGAAAAATCCATTCTATGAACCCATTCTCTAAGAACATTAGAAACATATGATCTTGCACCCGAACCATCGGAATCAACAAAATTTTCGATAATGTGGATGTGTATTGCAGTATCATTATGTAAATTTTGCAATGGAGTTATTTTTCCATATAGTTTAATTTCATCAACATTGTTATCTCCAGTAGAATCGAGAAGATCAACGTTCATTGAAATATTTATCAAATCATCATTTTGATTACTATTTTTTATTGATTGCTCTAATTGTTTACTCCATGTATCTACAGTATCATTTTCATTGATTGTTATTACATTTCCATTAACAACAAGAAGCGGTATTGAAGATTCATTTAACTGAATCATTCTTTTATTGGTATCTGCTCTTGCCAAATTATTTATTTTATCATTTTGAGCATTAAACCAATTTATCCATATAATTTCTGAATTAATATTACTATTTTCAAAGTTTCTACAAGGTTCACAATCAGAGGGACTAAACCATTCAATTAGGTTTGCATTTTTTTCAAAATCAATGTTTTTTGTGGCTAATACTACATTTGAATTCTCAGCTGTAGTAATTGTAGAGAAAATTGTGAAAAATAGTGTTAAAAGCATTAGTTTAACAATAATTTTTTTATTATTTTTCACATTAAATCCTCCCGTTGTTTTTGTAAAATTAATTTTTCATTATCGTCTAATAGTAATCGAAGTCCAGTTCCAAGCCACGCTGGCAATAATCTTCTTCCACTTATCCAATTTATATCAAGTAGTATTGCTCCAGAGCGCTCATTTCTTATTTCTTCATCTAATTCCCCAATTGGGATAACTCCTTCATCCAATAGTCTAAAAATCCACTTACAATCTAGTTTGAAAATATGTTTCTCTGGAAATGAAAAATGACCACGTAATAATTCCGCTTTAGGTCTTAATCCCTGTGAATTAGAATCTTTGAAAGCAACCCTACCTAATTGTCTAACTTTTAGAGGATGCCAATGTTTCCCAGGTAGTTCTTGACCTATTCCATCAATTCTTTTTGGCTCAAAAAAACATTTACTTAGTGCATCACTTGCCTCAATAATTGTCCTTCCCCGTTCCCATAATTTGCCTCTAAATCCTTGCCATTTCCCCCATTCATTTTCTAAAAGTTCCAACCTTTTATCAGAGATTGGAATTGGTGCACCATGATCTTCTTTGGGGGCTGTTCTAATTCCAAGTGGCCAATCTTTTTTGTGCTTCAATGCATTAGCAGTTTCATCATCACCTACTTGACGAAACATCGCTATAAAAAATCCTCCAGAATTATTCTGGCTTGGCTCAATTCGTATACATTTTTTCAATTGGGAAATTGATTCTTCAATTGAAAAATTTTCGAAAACGTCTTTTTCTATTAATGGTTCTAAATCATCAATTCCACAACTATATTTTGTTCCCAACTCATTTTCAATATTTATTTTTTCTAGTTCTAACCATTCGTATTTTTCTAGTAATTTAGCGACAATAACCTCATTTTCGAGAGGATCTATTGAACAGGTAGAATAAATCATTCTTCCATTTGGCTTTAGTAGTGATGCACACCTTTCTGCAATTTTCAATTGTAGTTTATGAAGTGATTTTGAAATCGCAGGTTTCCATTTCCACCATAGGCCTTTGTTTTTTCTAATTGTACCTGTTCCACTACAAGGTACATCAGCTAGTACTGCATCGAACCCAGGGAGAGGAACTCTTGGAAAGTTTCTTGCATCATGTTGTGTAATAGCAATTGATCTTAATCCGAGTCTAGAACGATTTGTAACTAACATGTTCATTCTTCCTTTATTCGGCTCATTGGCAATGATTGCAGCATCATCCATTGCTAATTCTGCTAGTTGTGTAGCCTTTGAACCCGGGGCGGCACAAGAATCTAAAATACATTCATCTTGTTTTGGATTAATTAACTCTGCAGGAATCATTGAAACTGCTTCTTGGCGAGTATGTCGTCCAGAATTATGCATCGATTGTAATAATTTCTTTGTATCCTCATCTTCAGCACCTCCTTTAATCCAAGGCATTTGAAATGCTAGTGTTTTTGCACCAACCCATTTAATTCTCTTCGCACCTAGATTTTCTAATTTAGAGATTGTCCAATTACAATCTTGATGAATTGGGTTAACTCTTATGGTTTCAGGAAGAGGTGAAGTACTATATTCAATCCATTTATCTAAATCATAATTTAAATTTTCAGCTAATTCAGTTAGGGGCGAATTTTTTGCAAAATCGATAAAATCAGAATCTTGATTTAGCCGCATGAATGTTCCCAAACAATTTTCCGAGCAAAACAGCCCCAAAAAACCCTTACCTTAGGTTTGTTTGAAAAACTGATTCTTCTGACCTTGTTTTAATGGAGACGGTAGAAAGCCCATTCGCGAATGTAATAGTTGCCTGTTCTTTATTGAGTTGCTTTGCCTTATTGTTGTCATCTCCTATAAGAAAATTTTTTATTTCAAGGGGATGGAGCAACAATAGAATAATATTTATTGGAAAAAGTCTAAGGTTATTGCCAATAATATTATTCTTAATATTATTAATTAGATATATTATTGCACATTTTACTCTTGATTCTTCACATGTACATGTTGCCTTTCATCTTAATTCTGATTCTCAATATTCTCATCGAATAATGTCTCTATTCGCAGGTTATGATGGAGCATCAATAATGTTAATGAGTATATTATTAGCAACTCATTTAATTTTAAGTTTCAACCCTTCAATAATAATCATAAGAAATAAAGATATGGTAGATAGATGGTTTTCATTATTATGGATTATTTGTTTAACTGGAATATTACCAGAACAAACATTTGAAATTATAAATAGTAATGAATTTGCTCCAGTGAGTATTGATTTATTATTTATGTCTGCAAAAAACGGAATGTTATCATCTATGATATTTGGTATATTACTTGGTTTTGGACCACATGCAATGGAACTTGCCCCTAGTGAAAAATTAACAAGGCCTTTATTATTCACAATTGGAATCTTAGGAATGGTTTCAATATTGTTTGGTCCTTTAGAATCCTTAACTCCGTTAGCAAATAATGTATGGGATGTCACTATTTTTTCTGTACCAGAAATAATACGTATGAGTACAATAGTCACATCTTTAATGATATTTTGTTTAGTTCCAATAATTATTCATTATTCAGAAAATATAGATTCTAAAATCCCTGCAGGTAAAAATCGTTCTACAGGTTTGGCAGTTAGTATTCTTGTAGGATTTATTAGTTTGACATGTTTTAGTTTTATTCTATTATCACCAGAATGGAGTAATGCTAGTATTTTTTATGAATTATTAACTGAACTATTTCCAATACTTCTTTTTGCTTTAATTTTTAGTTTATTGCCAATTATTGGATTAGATGAGAGATCAAGGCCTGAATTACATGGATGGAGATATGGTTTGTTTGTAGGTTTGTTAATTGGGTCTCTGAATTCTTCTTTAATCAGTTTAAGTTTACTAAATGGGTGGATTATCGCAGTATTTTTATCTTTAACAATACCAATAATTGTAGAATCATCTCCATTATTATCTGCGAAATTAAAAATGTTTAATGTCGTAACATCTATTATTATGTGTATTTCTGTAATAGTATCTATTAATTTATTTTCTGATATGCATTATGTATTACCTTCCTTAGGCATAATTAGTATTTTTTTAATGGAGATAAATAATTCACAACTGCCGAAACACATTCAACCAGCATAATCGCACTCTTTGCCAAATTTTTTCCCTTAAACATATAAAGTAATGAGATTGAGAAAAATTTGGACATAAGTCCATGGATGGGAAAAAGATGGGTAGAGCGTTTCGCGAAGGTAGAATAAATAATGGAAAATTAAAGCCAAGAGCACATCCTTTGTTAGCTAAAATGGTAAATCATGATAAAACGATTGCAGCATTGGCAGAAAGGGCAAAGTTTGCAAGATCTGTTGGTAATTATATGATGAACCAATCTTTATTGTTGACAATGGAAAATGATGAATGGGTTTGGCAAAATTTGAGAATTTCAAAAAACTTAGATGCATCTTATCGATTAATGCTTCATGAACAGAATTGTGAACCATTTGAAATTTGTATGACTTTAGATTTTCAAACAGCAGTTGCTGCAGCAAATGAATTAGCAATCAAATGTGAACAAGTAGTTGAAATTGAACCTTTAGCAATTAAAAACTAATTTAGAATAATGTTTTTATTGCACTCCAGATGAATTGTATAACGCCATAATTTAGGAGGTAAATTCCTCCACCAAGTAATAGACATGCCATATACACTTGTGTTTTACTAATCTTCCAAGCATCTTCGGATTCCTCATCAAAGTATCTAATTAGACCTGCGGCTTGTTGAATTCCGCTACCCTTTTCTTTCTTGCCAGCCATCTTATCAGTAATTCGGCGACCTACTCCCCCTATATCAAATAGACGTGTAATCACTCATCTTCGTTAACCAAATCAACAAAGGGAATTTCGTCTATTATCAACACCTTTGAATTCTCTTTTCCAATTAATTCTTCATTTTGCATTCCTACTAATGGATCAGCTTCAATTAGTTTTGCCTCGGCTCTATCTAAGGCTCGTTTTAGGCCAGCCGCATTTTGATCATGTAATGCCTGTTTTGCTATATTGATATTTTTTTCAACCTCTTGTAAATTAGATTTTGAACTTTCTTGATTCCAATTTGGAGGGAATAGTTTTGGTTCATTTGCTCTTTTTTTAACTTCTAAATATCTAGAATTAATTTCTTGAATTTCTTCTTCCATAGATTTAATTGCATAATTAAGTAATTCTAACCATTTTTCATGATGAGATTGAATGTTATGTTTAGTTGCCTTTTCCCAAAAATAATTAATTTTCGGTTCCCAAGGGTTTCTTCCTAAACCAGCAACAAGATCGTAAATTAATTTAGATCTTTTCAGTAAACTACCTCTTAATTCAACCTTATTTAAGTAACAACTTGAAAATAACCCAAATCCCCAATACGGATAACTTTCTATGTTTATTCTTAGTTCTGGACAATTAATTTCTAAATTCCATTTTTGTTCGTCGAATGTTGGAGGAGTGGAAAATCGAACACTATCATGTGGGCCACTAATTCTTAATAATACGGAAGAAATATCTCCCAATAATACTTTAACACCTTTTTCTGGAAATTCAAAAGGCCTTAATAAACCATCAATACATTTCACTTGAGGCTTTCCACTTTTAACTTGCATCCAAAGAATACTAACTTCTGGATCTGCTCCAATAAGTGTGATTTCTTCATCAGACACAGGAGATGCCAAAAAGAAATTTCATAAGATGTTGTTGATGTTTAAAAAACACCAAATTCATAGGTTCGTACATTACCCCCAGTTATACAGGGGATTAATTGGCGGCAAAGAAATCTAAATCAAATAGTAAGAAATCAAAGGCTTCTCAGAAGTCTAAAAAGGCAACATCGGCTAAGAAATCAGTAGCGGCAAAGAAAGCAGCAGCGACAAGAAAAGCAAATGCTGCTAAGAAAGTAGCAGCAGCTAAAGCAGCAGCAGCTAAGAAAGCAGCAGCGGCAAAGAAAGCAGCAGCGACAAGAAAAGCAAATGCTGCTAAGAAAGCAGCAGCAGCTAAAGCAGCAGCAGCTAAGAAAGCAGCAGCGGCAAAGAAAGCAGCAGCAACAAGAAAAGCAAATGCTGCTAAGAAAGCAGCAGCGGCAAAGAAAGCAGCAGCAGCTAAGAAAGCAGCAGCGGCCAAAAGAAAAGCCGCTGATTTAGCTAAAAAGGGAATCATTAAGTCACCAAAGTTAAGTGATGTACTTTCTAAAATAAATAAAAATAGAAAATAAAGTAATAACTATACTGTTATTTTATTTGCTATGATTAATGCCAAGACGCAAGTATGGTAGATTACGTAAAGTTGTAGAGGTACCTAACAAAGAAAAATGTAGTCGTTGTAGGAGTGGTAAGTATTGCCCAATCCCTGGTCATTTAGGTAATAAGATAGTTTCTTCAAAAAATTGGAAAGGGCCAGATACTACTTCTAAGAGAGCAGGTAAAAAATAATTTATTCTTCAATTCTTTCTAAATTACTTTGAGCACGACTATAGACTTCTCTAAGAGTTTGATCATTTATTTCTAGGTATACTCTTGTTGTTTGAATATTAGCGTGACCCAATAGACGTTGTATTGAAACAATGTCAGCACCCCTTTCTAGTAACCCAGTAGCAAAATTATGCCTTAATACGTGTGGAGAAAGTCGTTTTTTTGAGATATTTGCATCTTCAGCAATTCGATCCATCAATTTTTGAATTCCACGTGGAGTGATACGTTTACCTTTTGAATTAACCAATAAAGCATCTTCATCAACAAGATGTAACTTTCCTCTTAATACAATCCAACAATCTAATACTTCAGCGGTTTGATCTGTATAAAGTACCATTCTGTCTTTGTTACCTTTCCCACCTACAACCCTTGCACTTTTATCTGAAAAGTCAACATCATGAATATTTAATCCACATAATTCACTAACTCTTATTCCAGTTTCTAACAAAAAGGTGACAATTAAATGTGCAAGAGGATTTTCACTATTGAATGCTGCAGTTCTAACGGATTTCAACTCATCATTTGAAAGTATTTTTGGTATTTGTTTACCTTTTCGAGGCCTAATAATATGTTCAGGTAAATGATGACCAACCCATTCAATTAGATGACTTATAGCCGCAAGGCGAGCATTAACAGTAGATGGTTTCAACTCATTAATTGATTGTAACCAAATGTCTAATCTTCCATTATTCGGATTAACATAGGAATTTAATTCTTTTACAGTCAAACTTTCAATCTCGCCAATATCATTTTCATTGATTGATATTTTTGTAGATAGGAACTTTTTTGCTGCACAAAGATATGATTTAATGGTGTTGTTACTTTTACCTTCTGTTTTTAGTTGTTGGATCCAACAAGGATACCATGAAACATGAGATAAACGAATTATCCTATCTGGTAAGTTTACATCGTTTAATTTTTTTTGAAGGTCTAGTAATTGCTCTAATTCTTGATTACGTTCTAAAGACATAGTATCCCCTCTTTTTGTCGCAACGCGACTGCATCCCTGCCTAAATGGCAACAGCGCTTATAACTCAAGGGTTTTGAATGCTTCGTGAGAAATGAACAAAAAATGATTAAATTATGATGTTTCAAAATTTTCCGCTTTTTTACTTTGTGGATTTATTTTCCTATTATTATATTCTTCAAAATTCAAGATATTTCTCAAATTTATTCTTAATTGATGCAAATCTCCGTAGAAAATTAAAATATCATTATATCTTAATTTCAAATTATTTTCTGGAGCCCAAACTAATTGACGTGATCGAGATAAAGCAAATGCATGAGTGCCAGAATCATTGAAAACTTCTCCAATTTCTTCACCAACTAACCATGGATGGTTAACTAAGTGAATTGGTAGAATACCATGCCCTGGAACAGTAAGCAGTAATTGATCCATACTTACTTTCACGAATTGTGCATCTTCTTCTAAGAAATCTATTATTTTCTCAGCAACATTTACTCCAGAAGCCATCTCTATACCCTCTAAACCTGGAGAGGAATTTATTTCAAGAACTAGTGGGCCATTTTTCCCTTCTAGTAAATCGACACCTGCAATGTTTAATCCTAATACTCTTGCAGCTCTCAGCGCTACTTCTTCATATTCTTTAGGTAAATCAATAGATTCTACAGTCCCATTTAAATGGAAATTAGATCTAAATTCTCTTCCTCTAGCTCGCCTCCTCATACAAGCAACAACTTTGTCACCAACAACCAATGCTCTAATATCAGTACCATGACTTTCATGAATATATTGTTGAATTAAAACTTCATGTTCTAAATCTAATAATGCAGAAACAAGTCCAATTGCATCTTTGTATAAATGTCGAAGGTATACTCCTCGCCCCTGTGTTCCTTCTGAGACTTTAATTACAACTGGAAGGCCTCCGACTAAATCAATTGCTCTTTTTACATCATTAATATTACGAACATATGCAGTTTTTGGAATTGGAACATTATTCCTGCCAAGTATTTGTGCAGCCAATAATTTATTCCTACTTTGCCTGATTCCTTCGCTAGTATTTGCTGTATAAATATCCAATTGTTCAAATTGTTTCAATAATGCAACTCCATGTGAAGTAATAGAATGGCCAATTCTTGGCAATAC
The DNA here is from genome assembly GCA_949514915.1 of Methanobacteriota archaeon. Lineage (GTDB taxonomy): Archaea > Thermoplasmatota > Poseidoniia > Poseidoniales > Poseidoniaceae > MGIIa-I. Next base: position 38,145 of record CATFLP010000015.1, read on the forward strand.
AGCATCAAAAGTTACTTTGTTCCCTTTATGTAGTATTTGAGGAGCTTCTCTACTTATTGATAATGAAAACTGTAAAGGATCTAAGATTGAGGTTTGAATTCCTCTTTTTAGTGCTTCTTCTTGCAATCTTCTTGTGCTGTATAGCCTTGGACCTCTAGAAAGAATTGCTAATCGCAAAGTGACCCCACCCATGCAAGGGAAATAAAGACCCCTTTTTCAGGTCTTGGGTAATTCTATAAGGTAATAAATCGTATCTTGAAGTGATGTTTTAAGCAACAGACTTGAAAGGTTAGTAATGTCCCAACATTAATGTTACAGATGCCAGAACAAGACGAACCTAGTGTGGATTTACCTCCATCATCCCTTTCACATAAGGAGTTAAGGATGCTTTGTTTAGATTCTGATTTATCAATTTCAGGTAAAAAATCTGTTTTAATTGAAAGGTTATTAGATGCAGGATTATCTTGGGAAGAATTAGGTTTAGAAACCACAGATGAAATTTCTGAAAATGTTGAAGAAGAATTAATTTTGGAAGAATCTGAGCCATTAGAAGAATCTGAGCCATTAGAAGAATCTGAGCCATTAGAAGAATCTGAGCCATTAGAAGAAT
>CATFLP010000016.1 GCA_949514915.1 Methanobacteriota archaeon
AATGTTCCATCTGGATTTAATGCACCTACCGCTATAACTCCCTGAACATTTGCTGGAACTGAAACTCTCCCATCATCATTTAAGCCACCATCATTACCTGCCGCCGCAACAACAAATATTCCTACACTTAGTGCTTCTTGCACAGCATTAACTGCAAGATTATCTAAGGGATCTTCAATATCTTGAGCACCTCCCAAAGAAAGACTAATAATATCTGCTTTCTTTGATTTACACCAATTTACTGAATCTGCTACTGCATTATCGCTACCCATTTGATCAGTTCCTAATGCACTAGCAACCATTAATTCAACATCAGGTGCTGAACCTTTAAATGTTCCATTTGCAGCAAGTAAACCTACAATAAGTGTTCCATGCCCATCTTCCGCATAATCTATTGGTTCAATACTATCTGAAACAAAATCTTTGAATGCTATATTTCCATTAAGGTGCTCTAAATCAGGATGATTTAAATTAACACCAGTGTCAACGATACATACCTTTACACCTTTACCAGTTAATCCTAAATCTTGTGCTTGCCTTATTCCTGAATTTTGATATGCCCATTCAGAATCTGGAGATTGAACATCATCAAGAATAGTATATATTGGTTGTAATAAAATCCATACAACAATTACCATAGTTAAGAACAAAAGAAGACCTGAAGGCCTTACCCTTCTATTACTTACATGTAATAATGCAAGTCTTTGGGTTGGCCATCCAGTACTTAATGTTCTAAACTCATCGTCTTGATCATCTAATGTTTCAGGGTCAACTGCAGTTAATATACGTGGATCATTTGGCTCTGGTATCAATTCCAAATGTTCTAATTCACGATTCACCAATATACCTCTATAATGCTATTGAATTTGTTCTATTCAATCAAAAACCAGGTCCGCTACCTGTTCTTCTACTCTTAATGAAAGAATAAATTCCTATAGCAAATATAAGTACAATTATGATAGGTACAATATTTGTTGAACCTGCCTCTGAACTAACATGGAATTTTTGCGTTAGATCTACAGGTAAAGGATTTTCATTAAGAGGTGTTGAACCAGCATCAATTGTGAATGTAAATTTGTATTCACCAGCTTCTATTTCAGTTGTATCGAATAATACTGTAACTGTTTCATTACTTTCTGCTAAAATTGTAATTGGCAACGAAACTGCAGTGATATTTAATTCTTCGATATATCCTGTTACAGTAACTCCTTCTGCTGCAATTAATCCAGAATTATGAACCATTATCGAGAAATCTACAGGTTGACGAATTAATGCTTCACCTCCTAAGCTAGGAGTATCCATTCTCAATTCTGCCTTAGACACTAATACTAATACATCAACAACATCTACAATTCCAGATTCACTTGTTACATTTACACTAATTGTATATTCTCCTGCAAAAGTATCTTGAGGCATTGTTACGGTAATTCCTACGTCTGATGTTCCATTAGCAGGAATTGTTCTAGGCATTGGTTGAGATACTGTCCAACCCTCTGGTAATTCAGAACTATCAATTTCAAATGATACATAATCATCACCGTTTCCTAAATTATTGATGGATACATCAAATGCGCTTGTACCTCCTCCGTAAGTCATTCCAACCATTTCAGGTGCTGTTGCATCAATAGAATATTCTTGAGGAATATGTACCTTAATATCAAAACTACTGAATTCACCACTATCAGATGTTGCCATAATTCTCACATTATGCCCCGTATCATATGAAATACTATCTTCAACAGATGGCATCATAATCTTGAATACTAAAACTCCATTACTTGGAGAATCACTAATTCCAAAACTCATATTTGCTGATGCTTCGAAATTATTAGTTCCGTTCTCAAATTTTACAGACCAATCATCTTTATCTACTCCTGCAACATTCGCCGAAAACATATAATTTTCAGTTGCTAAATTACCTGCATAATTAAGATCTAATGTTACTTCAATCTCATAATAATTATCTAATATACCATCTCCATCGATATCTTTTGCAGTAGCATTAATCATTTCTCCTTCAACATAATCAATTGTTATATCATTAGAAATAATTTGAGATACTGAAAAATCAACTTCGTGAATTAGTACCCTATTAAACTCTACAACGGCTTCTGCTGAAGTAACTGGAGATAACTGTCCAAATTCATCTATTCCTGGTGGGTAAGCACCAGTCAGAGTATCTCCCTCATATTCCATTTCCATACCCATTTCCATAACATCAAATTGTCCAGAAATTTGTAATGAACCTGCAGGTAAAAGCCATACTTCTGCTTCTTCACTTACAGATATATTCCATTTCGCATCATTCAAAGTTAATGTTAATGAAACAGGATCAATAATTGTTGAATTAGTTGATTCTAAATTAATGACGTCTCTTTCATCTCCTGAGAAATCTGTCCATCTAGTGCTTATTGGTAAATAACCACCTGCCTTAATTGTAGTATTATGCACTCCACCTTCAATAATTTCCACTTCAAATGCATCATAAACGACCATTAGATAATCTGAAGCCTCTGCATGGAATACCCATTTCCCAGGTGCTACACTTGCATTCCAAACAATATCTCCGTCTTCATTAATTTCGAATGAGATTTCTACATTTTCTCTATCATAACCTTCATCTGCTGCTGGAATCAACTCAACATACATTTCAGATATTATTGCATCAATCAAATTTTGGCTGAAACCATATTGTATCTCTATCTTACCAGATACTGAAACATTGTCGGCATCTAATGAAACATCAAGATCTTCACTAATTGATTCATTTGCAACTTCAATTGTTAATGAATTATTATTTGTAAATCCAGTACGGCTAACTTCAACTGAATAATTAGATTTAGCTGGTACGTAAAAGGACCATCTTCCATCTAATTCAGTAGTCATATTCAAAGATTCAAAACCTTGAGAATTTATTTTCACTTCAGAATCTTCCAATGCCTCAGATGGTTGGAATTTTCCATCTTCATTGAAATCCCAATATACATTTCCACTTACCTCTACAAACCTAGATAGTGTAATATCTGCTTCTACAGTTTGATTTTCTGATAATTGACCTAACTGATATTCCTCAACTACCCACCTAATACGATAATAAGAATCTGTGTAATTTAATTCTAAATTCCAATCTCCAGGGAATAATGTTGCAGAAACAAATCCTGATTGATTGGAAAGTGGCAAGGAAACTTCACCTAGTCCATCATTAGATACTGCAGTAAGGCTCAATCCTTTCATCAAACTTTCATTTGTATATCCTTCAACATCAACTAATGTCAAATTAAGGTTCGCAACTTCCAAAGTTCTCCATTCAAAGGTCCTATTATCTATATTTTCATCTATTGTAACTAATGCCCTAAATGATTGTGAAGTCCCGTCTACATCATATGGACCAATAGTAACTGTATAATTTCCTGCAGGAACATATTCCATTACGGTTCCATTCTCATCAGTATCCAAACGTAAATCCATCAAGAAATTTTCACTATCTGTATAATCAAATTGCACAGTAGTATTATCAAAAGGAGCAAAACTTTGATCTAAAACCTCAATATCTACTTTCCATAAGGATTGTAAAGCAAGATCTATTGGTTCTTGAATTCCTAAAACTCCTACTGCAATAGGATCTGGTGTTGATACAAAGATGGTATTATATTCACTGCCATTATTAACATCTTGAACATCCATTTCAATATAATACTCACCAAAAGATAAATCCAAATCTAGAATTCCATCATCTGAAAACATATTTGATGTTACATTAATCGTTTCTTGATTTATTCCAGTTGGAATTAATCTAAAGTCAATATTAACTGGAGTTCCATTTTCAAATAATTGATCTCCTCCATCTATGAAAGTTCTCACTTGGAAAGATACTGGGTCTGGGAAAGCGTCTACGCTCCAATTCAATGCTGCTTCTGTAGTTCCTTGTGACTGATTAGCTGAAAGTGTTGTTTGAGGGACTCCCAACATTTCTTCACTTACAGTAATTGAATAATTTCCAGTAGGTAATACGAAATCATATCTTCCTTGAGAATCTACTTGTGATACCCAAGTAACACCCATAAATCTCTCTAGAAGTGGATCACCTTGAGTACCAACATATTCTGCAAATACTTCAAATCTTTCAAAGTCTGGAATACTACTGTCATAAGTTACATTATTTGGATTTAATATTACTCTTCCAGCATAATTATAGGATAAACTTTGTTTATCTAATATTACTAAATTTATTCCACCCATATCTCCTGAAATATTAACATGTTCTGCTGCAATCATATTATCTGGAGTCAATGTAGTTATATCAAATTCCATACCTGAAGGTAGTTCTAACTCAAACTCCCCATTTTCATCAGTTTGAACTACAACTTCAATGCTTCCACTACGTATATTTACTGGAAGTGAATTTAATGGTTGAGAAACTTCAGTACCGTTCTCATCATTAACAATTCTTACTAGATTACCTTCAACAGTAACTGCTTTTGAAAATTCAAATAAATCTAAATCTAATTCTTCTTGATCCAAATTAAATTCACTCCAAAGCAATAAATCATCATTTGTTCTACTCTTCATTATCCAGTCTCCCAAGGGTAATTCAACAGAAACTATTCCTGTTACATTAGATGTAGCATTAACCACAGTTCCATCCTCTACCGATGTGAAACTAACTAAAATTCCAGTATTATCAATAATATCGGGTTGATTTGGAGTAGACTCATTCCTTACTGCAGGGCTGATTTCAAATTCTACATCTCCATGATCTAATATTTCTCCATCAAATGTAAATATATCATCAGCTTCAACTAATGTAGTGTTTAATTCATATTGATTATCTCCATCTAAATCAACTCTTATTGAATAATTGCCAGGAGACAATGGACCAATACTAACATTACCTTCGTCACCTGAATTAAATTCTAAACAATTAACTCCTGGACTAAATAATGAGTCGCTCTCATCTACCCAAATACCTTCATTAAGACTAATTGAAGTACACGAATCAGATGCCAAATCATTATCAATAATCTCTACAGTTGTATTCACAAAGTTTCCGCCTTCATCTGTAATAAATCCAGAAACCTGTAAACCTGCGATATTTAAATCTAAATTGTCTGTATGTTGTAATCCAACTGTTATATCTTCAATTACATCTGAGGTTCTACCATTATTGAAGACTGCATACATTTTATATTCTCCTGGAGCAATATTATTTGCATAAAATGAACCTGCAACAACCATATCTCCACTATAATCTCCTATTCCTGAATAAGTAGCATCTCCTTCAAATGATCCAGTACCTACAAACCTTCCTCCAGCTTCAAATGTCGCATTAGTCAAATAAGTAGTTAATTCAGTCACTGTACCTGCCGTAAAACGACCACTTCCTATTGCAGTACCGTTTACAAGATATTTATCTCCATCTAAACAAATATCATCACCTTCTGCAACCGTGGAATTTTCACAAGCAGAGATATTATCTCCTTCTACCCAAACAGCATCAAGTGTACCTTCACCACTCCATGTACCATTACCAGTATATGATTGGCCTGTTTGAATTCTACGTGAATAATTTCCATTAAAGTCTGAAACTTTTACATCTATTACAGATTCTACAGTTCCTTCGTGTTCTGAATATACAGCCATACCATCACCATTGAAGACGAGATCTTCACCAGATACTGTCTTATTGATTGTGCTTACATTATATGAAATCTCATCGTTCCATAGATTTTGTAATACAAAGTCTGTTTCAACAAGAGGTAAACCTGAGAATTCACCGCCACCAACCCAGTGTACAACACCAGATGCTGATGATGTTTCCAATTCGATATTTACTGCAGGAATTGGAGTTGTTGAATCTCTTTCAGCCTGTGTTGCAGTCACATTAATCTCATTTTCTCCTAACCACATCATTCCAGAAACTTCAGCTAATAATCCTGTAATCGGATTGATTGTACGATCTCCTTCATATTGCCCAATAATATCTATATTCATATTGTATATATCCAACTCACCAGATTGTAATGTTAATAAATCTACAGAGCTGTCGAAATCACCAGTTAATGCTGTAACTCTTATTCTTCCTGCAGGTGCAGTGAAACAATAATCACCTTCTGAATCTGCTTTTGTAGTTCCTATTGGTATCCAATATGTCCTGCCATCTAAATCTTCATTACCCTCTCCACTAAATGCATCTCTTTCAACTAATAGTGTTGCACCAGCGATAGGTGTTTCTAAATCAGGTACTGAAACAGTTCCACATACTTCTGCACCAGCATAATATTTGAGTATCTTAACTCCAAAGTTGGCCTCTCCTAATCCAAATGTCTCAAAATCTCCTCTTTCATCATACCAATTTGAGATAACAAAATGATTCATCATTGCACCAGGTAATGGCCATGCAGATTCTAATACAGAACCAGGGGTTCCTGAATATGAAGATGATAACATAGTCTTAGGTGATGCAGATACAACACCAGTATAATCTGTCAAACCTAAATCTGCAGCACCATATCCAATATATGCTCTAGACAACATTGTGTCATAAAATGCCTCTGTATGATCATACCTTACATCAACTAATTGAATGACGTCTACATCTCCGCCGTTTTGACTTCTTAAAACATCCATTTTATACTGTTCATTGAAATCTTCTGAGGTTCTTTCAATAATGCTCTCTGAACCTCTTTGAGTTTCATAAACTGTATCCATAAAGTGATCTGGATCTTGTCCAGAAAGTATTGTTGGAGCATAAAAGATTCCTGTTGGGTTTCCTCTATTAAATGTGGAATCTGAATATGCTCCACCTCCCATTGGATACAATCTTGTATCAATTGCAAAATAAGAAATCTCGTGATTACGTGTAATTGTTTCACCAGGTGCACCTTCACTATCTTGAACTTCATAGATATCTAGATCCATAATGGCGCTATACAAATCATTTAATTTTGTAGAATCTAATGCTCCAGTAAGTACTTGTGTTGCTAAAGCAATTTGTGCATTTTGCCTATGTATTGAAGAACCTACATCATTGAATTCTTCAATAATGTCTGATGTATACCAATAATCTCCTACAACATAATGGCTTGCATTGTATGTTTTACCATTATCAGGATTTTCATATTCTGTAATTACATTCCTATTTGCAGTACGATCTTCAAAAGCAGCTCTTGCTTCTGATTCTGACGAATAGTCTTCACCAAGTTGCTTTTCTCCTTCATAAACTCTCCAAACATAATTATCTGTTTTCATCCCATCTACATTTTCAAATCCTCTAGCTAATGCTAATATTCCTTGATTTGTAGTTGCCTCTGTCCATTCATAAACTTCAAACATCCTATCTTTGGCATTTTCTTGAGTTAATCCACGAGTAACTAAATGATATTCATCATATTCTTCATTAGTGGAGAAATGATTTCTTAAAGTTCTTTCAAATTGTTGAGAATAATCATCTCCAGAACTCCAAACTACATCACCGATACCAAGTCTAATTACAAACATTGCAACCGTATCATCTTGATTTCTAGCAAGTAGCATATTACCAGCAGTAGGTATTCCAGTCTGGAAGTTATCTGCTACTGTTGGATGATCTCCTTGAGCCATTGCTTGGAAACCATAATCCCACCATGATACAAATGCAGGTTTATCTGAAAATTTCATGCCACAAGTACTTGTATCACTAAACCAATTACCATCTAATTGATTACAAGTAGTTTCATCTGTTACACCCTCGTGTAATTTATCTTGTTGTGCCAACCAATCATATGCAGTGTTCCAATAATAATCATTAAATCCAGGTCCAAAAGAATTCAGGAAATAATAACCTTGGATATCTTCATAAGAAGTTCCATCTACAAGATTTGACCACCTAAGTAAATCTGGCATAAGATTGTATAATTCTTCATCAACATCCTGTGCTTTTTCACTACCTCTAGGAATTCCTGCATCAAGACCATATGTTGCATGCTGAGAAAATACCATGATGAATACCATAAATATTGCAATAAAACCAGGATTTCTAATTATTGTTTTTCTTCCTGATTTAAATCTAGCACTAGGTGTACTAATTCCCATTCTTCTCCATTGCTTTACAAGTTCATCCCATCCAGAATTAGCCCATAACCAAGAATATGCACCCGCTCCAACAATTGCCATAACTGGAGTTGCATTGTAAACGAACCTGCCAGCATTCCATGCCATATATGATGCAAGTAAAACCCAAACTGCCAAGACTAGTTCTGGTATCTTCCTATGCCTTAATCCGCTCCATGTAAGTCCTAATCCCTTACATAAGGCAGCAACGAAAATAAATGCTCCAAAACTACCAAACAATAACCCTCTTGAAGGTGCTTGAGCTTCTGCAATTGTACCAAAAATCTTGTTTTGTGAGAAATATCCTCCTCCTGTGAACAAAGTTGATCCTAAATCCGTCCAACCAAGTGACCATTGTAACCATACTAAGAATAACGGGAATACAACCAGTATACCAACAGTACCAATAACCATTAACCAAGGTTTATCTCTAGCACTACAAACAATATAACCTGAAATAATAATTAATCCTGTAATGTAAAACATTGCTTGGAATTCTCCATTTAGTAATAATCCTAATGCTGGGTGCATGTAAAATGGTAATGCTGTAAGCCAAAGTGCCATTAACATTGTAATTGTTAATACTGTAATAGCCATACTATCTCTTCTTCTAAATAAATTCAATAATATTTGAATCATATAAAATACAAATAAGATAGAAGGAGCATAAACAAAACCTTTCCATGCCAATGCAACTATTGCAAATGAAACTCCAGAAAGTATAGCATAAGATGTTGCTAATCTTTGATTATCCCATACATTTCTGAATCCTTCAAACATATATCTCGGATTCCAGGTAGAATTAGATAATACTCTATCATCATTTACATTCTTCATGGATTGGATATAATAGTAAAATCCAATTGTTGCAAATAGTAACACAAATGAATCGTGATCTGCTAAAGCAAATGTGGTATGGCTTACATGCCCTGGCATCAATGCAATCAACCAAGCAGCTAATACTCCTGCACCCTTACCAAATACTTCTCTTGCCATTCCCCCAACTGGGAATACGATTAATGCACCATAAATTGCAGGCAATGCTGCAACACTCCACCAAACTGCATTCTCTGCAGATATTCCTAATATTGGTGAAAGAAGCATACCTCCAAGAGCAAGACTCCAAGTATAAAGTGGAGGTCTTGGATTAATATCTCCTATTGGATATGCTCTATCTGCATCAAAAATAAAATGTGCTTGTTCTGCAATTACATAATCAATTGCACGCTTCATGTACCATGGATCTGAACCGCCTGTTAAATCCCAGCCACCTGTTCCAAGTGCATTCATTGCTGGGAGAACATTCCATAATATTCTAACAATTAATGCAACTATAAATGCAGAACCAATTAAGATTGTACTCCAATTTGCATTCCAGAATTTTCTTGCCTGACCTTCTTCTCCGATCGTTCTAATCATTCTATTTCCATACTTTTGATGTGTAGAAATATAAAACACCAGTACAAAACTGAAGAATGTTATTGCCAACCAGAGTAAAATCCCCAAATCATCAATTATCCAACGATATCCATCATCATCAGGTGTGATAAATTGATTTAAGAATCCCTGTTCCTGGAATCTCCCAATAGAGAAAAGTATCCATGTGGCTCCTGTTAATAATGTTCTTGTAAACCATTTTTCGGAATAGAAAAATGCTGCAATCATTGCAACAATTCCTGTGAATAATGCCCACCATACTGAAACATACATTCCCGATAAACGCATTTGCTCTCCAGTCATGCCCAGATCCTCTACAACTCCATCGGATACATTTCCTAATGCACAGAAATGTACTAAAGTCATAATATGTGCTAAAGACCAAACACTTAATGCAACTAATAATGGGGCTACTGGCTTAAAACCTTCATCAGGGTTAGGCAAGAATTTGAACCATGAACCATCTCCAGGACTAATTAAAAATCCTCTTTGAAGAATTGCAACAATAAATCCTATTGAAGTCATAAGTAACCAAAAAGTGAAGAACATTTCTGCACTAACTCCCCTTATTCCATTGATCTCAGTACTATATGTATTCGAAATCTCAAGGGTAGGCAATAATGCTGTTTCTGTATAACCAGCAACACCTATTGCCGCATAAAAACCAATTATAGAAAATGTCAAAATAACATATTCTTCATTACGGTTGGATTTAACAAGAATTAAACCAATGATGGCACAAATCGTGAATAAGAATCCAACAATTCCTGAAAATATACTTGCCAAAAATGATCCTGCTACAACTACAGAAACTAATAAAATAACATTAAATAATGAATTAGATAACTTATCTCCAATGAATTTTTCTCCAAAAATTGGAGCTGTGGCAATCACGGATGCACAACCAAGTACAACAAGCGGAACCACAAAATCATTCATATCGATACTTAAGCCAAATATCATTCCACCAATTAGAGCAATTAATATAGCCATAGGGGCAATAAATAGCCTTCCTAGGTCTCCAAATCGGCCTAATGACATAGCGTCATTCTCTTCAATTTCGTTTTCCATTTTCATTCCCTCACGCATAGCCTACAGGCTATGGCGGCCAAGCGACCTGCCATCTAGTTTTAACCGATTCCCTTGTAAGATATTTCTTCAAAGTGATCTGTGACCTATATCTTTACGGAAATGTGAACCCTCTAAACCTATATTTTTCAGTGAAGAATATGATGATTTAGCAGCTTCTGAAAGTGAATTTGAAATGCCTGTGATTGCTAAAACTCTACCCCCACTAGAAGTTATTTCGCCCTCAGAATTAAGTTTGGTTCCAGCATGGTGAATTATTACATCCTTGTTTTCATAATTTAAACCCGTAATGATTCTATTCGTCTTTGGTTTAGAGGGATATCCTTCTGAAGCTAAGACTACAGTTAATGCATGTTTATCATAAAATTCCACATTTAGTTCTGATAATTTACCCTCCGCAGTAAATGCAAAAAGATCGTATAAATCTGATGAGATTAGAGGTATCGTAACCTGAGTTTCTGGATCTCCGAATCTTACATTAAATTCAACAACATAAGGATCTCCGTATTCATTAATCATTAATCCCACATATAAACATCCTCGATAAAGATCTTCTTGAGCAGATAACCAATTATGCATTGGTTCAATAATTCTTTGAATTACTTTGTTTTTTACTGATTCTGTAACTATAGGAGCAGGAGCATATGCACCCATTCCTCCTGTATTTGGCCCAGTATCTCCCTCACCAACTCTTTTGTGGTCTTGGCTAGCGGGAAGGCATACGTAACTAGATTCATCCATAACTACAAGCATGCTTGCTTCTTCACCCTCAAGAAATTCTTCAATAAGAACAAAACCATCTAATGAAATACCCTCTGAAATTGCCGCTAATGCAGCATCTTTATTTTCAGTGACTGTTACTCCTTTCCCTCCTGCCAATACATCTCTTTTTATTACCCAAATAGGTCCAAAACCATCTATTAATTCTTCAGCCTGTTCAATAGATTCTATTCGAATTGATGCAGCTGTTGGTATATTCAAATTCATCATTACATTCTTAGCAAATTGTTTAGATCCTTCAAGATTGGCACCGCTAGAAAATGGACCAAAACATAAAACATCTATATGATTCAATTTTTCTGACAATCCATTTACTAATGGACCTTCAGGTCCAACAATTACTAAATCAACATCTAATTCTTTAACTAATTCTACAACCTCATCAACATTTGAAATATTTATTTGATGATTATTGCCAATTAATGCAGTACCTGCATTTCCTGGTGCAATATGTAATTCTGAAACATTCATACTTTCCTTTAATCCAAGTGAGATAGCATGCTCTCTACCGCCACCACCAACAACAAGCACACTATTCCCCATAAATTCATTGAAAACGACTAACCCCATAATTAAATCGCATCAATAAAAAAACATTAGTGTAATTTGAGACACTATATTGTTTAAATGCCTCTTTGAATTGGACTAGTACTATGTTGGACACTTTAGTGCCCACGAGAGAGGACATTGCCTATGCATTAACTCTCGATGGATTTGTCGGTTTTCTTACCATTG
>CATFLP010000017.1 GCA_949514915.1 Methanobacteriota archaeon
GGTGTAACTACTTCAACACGATATTCATCCTGTTCAGTACCCAAATTCTTTACTGTAAATGTTACTGTTTTGATTTCATCAGATTTCAAAACATCTGTTGTTGGTGAATATAATTCAAGGCCCCAATGTACTCCAATTCTAATTTGAACATTGAATGTTGTTTCATCATCGTTTAATCTATTAGTTGCTATAAAATTAAATTCACAAGTATCGTTTCTATGTGCTACTTCCCAGGGCCTCACAGAAACAGATGCTAATTCTGTTCCATCAACTTCCAATGTTGAACCTGTACTTGACACTGCAACATCACATGGACCTGATGCTGCTTCCGTAGAGTAATCATAACCAATAGCCCTATTTCCTGTATTTTTTACTTCCAAAACTACTTCTGCTGATTGATCTGGTAACCAAGTATGATTAGTTAAATCTGATATTGCAACAGAATCTTGCGTTCCAATTTGAATCACTATCACTGTAGACATTGATACATTTCCTTGAGTACTAGATGCCCACAACCTAATTCCATGATAACCAGGAGCTGTGCCATTTGGAATTACAATCCTAAGTACTGCATTATCTTCAGACATAGGAGACATATTGGTATATATATCATCTAGCCAATAAACTACCCAACCAGTAGGAATTGAAGATGTACTTTTCTCCACATTAATGCTCATTGAGGTAGATGTTCCACTAGAAGATGGTATAACAAAACAAAAAGTATCAGTATCTAATGGAACTATTCCACTACTTAAGATCACATCAATACAATATGAGTCATTTGCATAAGTTTCATTATAATATCTTAACGGATTTGTGCTACTAGCAGTAAAATTATCCCATCCTGCATCCATAATAATTGGTATCATGTCATCGGTTCTAATTTCATAAAAGAGATTGTAAATAACTCCTTGAGTTAAATTATTCATTTCAAATATAGAAAACATATGTGTTGCATTTGTAGATACAGAAACATTAACTTCAGGAGTTAATATTATTGTTTGGTTTTCCTCAAACAATGCCCCTATTGTTTTATCTGAATCTATTTCAATTACCAAAGGACTAGATGTTGAATTAGAATCTCCAGTAAATTCTGTAAAACTCCAATTCGAATCTGCTATAGCAGTAATTTCAATTAAAGTTCCATCATCCACTAAGGTCCCTGGAACATAAGTTGTACCATTAGAGTCATATGCATAACTTAAGTTTCCACTTCCTGTAATTGTTCCTTCTGTTAATTCATATTGTGCAATTACAGAACATCCATAAGTATCATACAAACAAATATTTGAATAGTCACTGCTTAAAACACTACCATTGAAACTAATATTTGACCAAATAGTCGCATTTCCCTCATAATTTGTTTGCCAAGAGAATGGTTCTGAATCAAATCCATTAGTTGAATTAAAAGAGCTAAGCCAACCATTTAGATATCCTCCCGTTTCATCAACTGCTTCAATATCTAAACGATATTCTAAATTAGGGGTAAGTCCAGATGCATTAACTAAAAGATCAATCATACCGTTGTTTTGGGAAATATCATATTCAGAATTCATTACAGGATCTACCAAAGTAACAGTTTCATTACCATTTACAACAGGCTCTGATTGAGCGGAATTATAATCATCCCACCATTGCACTAAATCTGGTTCATCAACAATATCGAGTAATATTGTATCATTCATATTTCCTAAATTCATTACATCAATATTTACATCTAATGTTGAACCTGGATTAACTAATACTAATCCTCCAACACCTACATTACTTACGTCGAGTGATGCTTCATAATGAGGTTCAACAGATAATATTGCATCTATTGATGAACTTTCAGAACTACCAGTTTGATTTACTATAAATTCAACAACTGTTTGATCGGAAAGTAAAGCAAGTGAATCTAATGCTACAACAATCGTAGTTGAACTTGAAAAAGTAGGTAGTACATCTTCTATCGTTGAATCTACAATACTAATATTCCAAGCAGGATTATAATTTTGGTTAATTTCAATAGAATAATCATTAATTTGTGAATCATTATTATGTATTGTAAGCGTGATATTGGTTGTTGTTCCTGGGGTAATTGATAAATGCTGATTTGACAGGCTTAATTCAATTGCTCCTTCTGCAGAGGTACTAGATATTAATGGAGAAAGTGCAGAAATTAAAACTAAAAATGCCAATATAATTCCTGACCTTCGACTAGATTCTGTTATTCTCACAAACACTGGGACATAATACGCCCCTATAAGGGGCGTGGGAGAAAATATCACTCCTTGCGCAACATTTCCATCTTTTCTGGAATTATCCGTTCCCAACTAAAATGACCTGTACTTGTAGGATCTCTACCAAAATGTCCTCCAGATGCGCTAACAAAATATATTGGATTTCTTAGTTCCAAAGTTTCGATAATATTTTTTGGTGTGAAATCAAAAACTTGTGAAATTCTTGATTCTATTTCGGTATCGGAAATTATTCCAGTTGAATGTGTATCTACATTGATACTAACTGGTTCATCTCTACCTATTGCATAAGCAACTTGAATCGTACATTTATCTGCTAAACCACTAGCCACCACATGTTTTGCTACCCATCTAGTCATATAAGCTGCTGATCTATCTACTTTTGTTGGATCTTTTCCACTAAAAGCACCGCCTCCGTGAGGGGCACTTCCCCCATAAGTATCGACAATGATTTTTCTGCCTGTTAATCCTGCATCTGCGTAAGGACCTCCAGGGTCTACAAATCTTCCAGTACCATTCACAATTATTTTTGTCTCGGAATCAATCAACTCTTTAGGAATTACATAATTTATCACATGTTGAACTAATTCTTCATGAATAAATTCTCTTTCTGATTCAAGGCTTCCAGTTTTATGAATCAAATCTTCATGTTGATTTGCAAGAACAATAGTAGATGCTCTCAAAGGAGTACCATCTTCTCCATATTCAATTGTAACTTGACTTTTACCATCTGGCCTAACCCAAGGAAGTATGTCTCTCTCTCTAACTTCCGTTAAACGTCTTGTTAATTGTTGAGATAAGATACTAGGAAGAGGCATATAAGTTCCAATTAATCCTGGAAATGATTCCGACTCAGTACAAGCATAACCAAACATCATTCCTTGATCTCCAGCACCACCGACATTTACTCCATCAGAAATATCGGGAGATTGTGTTGTAATTGCCACACGAACTTCACATAAATCGTCACTTGTAGCATCCATTCCAATATTATGGGAATTGTACCCTACTTTTGCACATGTATCTCTTGCGATCTTTTCATAATCTGGAATTTCTCCATTAACTGTAACTTCCCCCCCTAAAACAATTAAACTCTTATTTTCCATGCCTTTAACCAATGTTTCAACTGCAACTCTAGCAAATGGATCAACACGGATGCAAGCATCTAATATTGCATCACTTACTTGATCACACAGTTTATCTGGGTGTCCAGAACTTACAGATTCAGAAGTAAAAAGACGTTCTCCCATAACTTGCCCTAATAGAAGTAGTTCATGAAAAGTTCGGTGAATTTTTTGCGCCAGTTTGAAGGAGTATATGCCCTCGGGAGTTCATGGGCGACTCTAACGAAGTCAATTGGCATCCTACTAATTATAGAACAAACACATTAGAAGAAATAGCATCTAATGGAGAACAATTCTTGGGAATGACTGCCACTTTATGTGGATTTGCAGAAGTAATTAGAGGGAAAGGAGCAGTATGTTTTATTAAATTAAGAGATGGTACTGGAAGTTTACAAGCGTTCATCAAAAAAGGAAATGTAAGTGATGA
>CATFLP010000018.1 GCA_949514915.1 Methanobacteriota archaeon
AATTATTTCTAAGTATAAACCAATACATCAATTTTGTAATCCCGGAAGCTTTCGTTTAGGTGAACATGGAGCATTCCTCGCTGATGTTGAAGTATGTAAAACAAACCAATCAATACCTAAATGGATTCCAGAACATAAATTTGATTCAGAAAAATTAGATCCAGAAATTTTTCATTTGGGTTTGTTTAATTCATTACAAACAGATGAAGCAGTACATGGAATTTTATCAGCATATGGCGCTAATTTTGATTCAGACAATGAAATAATTATTGTAGATCCTAGGCCAAAAGAGAATCGGAAAAAATGGCCAAGATTATTTGAATCAATTGGGATTAAGATTAATTCAGATGAAACACAAGAATTATTTCTTAGTGTGTTGCATTGTATTGGAGAATTAATGAAATTAGGTTTTGGACAAGATGCTTGGTCCACAGACAAATTAAAAATGATTTCAAATCAAAATAACGACATTTTCAAAAATGATTATTTATTTAGCCACAAACATCCAGAAAATGAAGATTATTTACCTGTTGCTGATTGTAAATTACTTGAAGAAACGGCTCGTAGTTTTCATATTTTAGGAGGAGGAGGTTCACTTAATGATTGGTTATATGCATTAAGCAGAGAAAAATTTGACAATCCTTTTGTGGATGAAAAAACTCAAAGAAAATTAAGAGAACAAACTCAGTGGTGGTTATTATCCATTGCAAATTTGATTCGTCCATTACTCAATAAATTAGATAGAGAGGCATTAGAGGTAGATGAATACAAAATCGGATGTGATTCTAAAAAAGAATTACCTATTTTAGAATCTTCAACAACAGGAGATGAGTGGCTTTTAGAAATCGTTCAAAAATTAGATTGGAACTCTTGGCTAGATGTTAATGTTCCTGATTCCTCAGTTGTCGGAATACAAAAATACCTTCATTTACATAATAATCTAAGAAATATTCAGAAAACTTGTGGATTAAAACACCCTATTGATGGCGTTAATTGGATAGAAGAATCCATAGAATTAATCAATTCAATATCATTATCAAAAATAAAATGCTCAGATAACTCGATAAGGATATTATCACCTGAAAATGCACTTGGTTGTAATGCTGATTTAGTAATCGTGTTGGGATTGGGTAATGATGATTGGGATTTATCAATGCCCTATTTTCCGTGGTTAGATTTTGAAGAATTAAGAGAAGCTGGGTTACTAAATCCAGATGAAAAAATACGTGCAGCAAGACATTATTTCAATCATATTTTGCTTAGTGGCAAACAAATAATTTTGTTAGACCCTTCAATAGATTCAAAGACGTTCCCTTGTACTCCTTTTGCTGAATGGTTAAATCAAGAAAAGAACAAATCAAACCAAATTCCAGGTTGGTTGAAAGATTCAGAAAATGCCTGGTCTCAACAATTAATTAAAGGCCAAGAAATATTTGTGTTTACTCCTGAAAAAATAATTTGGAAAGATAATCATTCATTTACCTCATACGCTGGCTCAACTTTAAGATCAAATAAACAAAAAGCTGGAGTTATTAGAACATTAGAGGGAAAAAATGTTCAATTATTAAACGGCAGTTCACCTTTGATAATTCATGAAAAACAAATGTATGAGGATCGAATCAAGAGAGAGCCGCGTGGTTTCAATGCAGAATCAGATTATCTTAAGTGGGATGAAAGAGTAAATTTTGTTTCGAGTGAAAAATTAAAATTAATTCCCCCTAAAAAATACCCCAAAGATGCAAAAACTCCTCGAGAAAATCCTGTTTGGCCAGTAATTGGAAGACAACATAGTGTGAATAAGTCCACTCCAAGTATTGACCCTAGGCCATTGGAATCCAAATCATTAGGAATAGAATCATTAGATCAAAGAAGTGGACATTCTGAAAAAATTAGTATTTCTAAAAAAATCATATGGTCTGCTAGTAAATTGAACAAGTGGGCACAATGTCCAAGAAGAGGATGGTTAGAATCAGAATTATATTTATCAAAAGACGAAATAATGAATGAAGATTTAGATATCAGAGTTAGGGGAATAACTTTACATGAATCATTTGCTGAATTAATTTGTTCTCAATTAGGTTTTGAAGTTGGAAAAGAGAGAAGCGATTTTACTTTAATGAATATTCTAGATAATTCATTTGATTTAGATAATTTGATGGCTGAATTCGTAAAAATACTTTCACAAAAAACCCCTTGGATTTGGCGTACTGATGCAATGTCTGTACATCGTAGGAGAGACTTCATAGGAATGAACTTGTCTGAATTTGAAGATTGGATCGATAATGAAATGCCGCCTATTAAGCCTAAAGGAAGAATTGGTCAAATGCTACTCTCAGAATTAGAATTAAAAGATTGTATAAATATTGCTTTTGAGTGGAATTTAAGTGAAAATAATCCAACATCAATTTATCTTCCAGAAATTTCATCAGATAAGTTATTACTAAGAGGATGGATTGACCGTATTGATTTGGTACCATTTGAGGATGGGAATTTAATCAATGAAGAAGGAGACAATACTCCTGCACCATTTTTATTGGATAATTGGACTCCTCGGAGATTGATTATAATTCGTGATACAAAAAGTGTTGAAGGCCCGAGCAAGGATAAATTAGGAGAAAAACATAAAAAAGCGATTTTTGAGGATTTTCAACTTGCATTATATGCAAGGGCTTGGGAATTAACACATCCAGGGGACTTAGTAATTGGAGTTGGAATTACTGAAGTTGGAGATGTTACGAATAATAGTTTGGAAATAGATCCTGAATTTAAAGCCCATTTATCTTCTTTAAACGTTGGAGATTTAACTGAATTTACACATGAGATGTATAGATTTCCAAATGAAAATTTACCAGCAAGCTCTAATCCATTTCGTGCATGGATTTATTGGAAATTAGTAGTAGCATTAAAAACATCAAATTTTGCTAAAAATGGAAACGTTCATCCAACACCTGGAAAACATTGTGAATATTGTAGTGTAAGAAGAATTTGTGGAGTAGGATTAGAAAAGAGGGGAGACTTTTGAAACTGAAACATAATTTGAATCGTAGTCAGCGTTTAGGCTTGGATATTGATAAGCATGTAGCTATTGCTGCTGGAGCAGGTACAGGAAAAACAACTGTAATGGCATTAAGATACATTGAACATTTACTAAATGATGTACAAAGAGCAACAACATTACTCCCACCATCTCCTAGAAGGCCAGTACATGGCCCAGGATCATTAAGAACTCCTAAAAGAGAACAAATAGATTTAGAAGAATGGGGAGGTTTACTCCCCTCAGAATGTGTTGCTATAACTTTCACTAATGAAGCGGCTGACGAGTTAAGGCATAGAATAAGAGCATTATTATTTGAAAAACAACAAGATGAAGACGATCCTAGAATTAACCGCACAGGTTTAATTGAACAAATGCTTTCTTTGTTAGATGAAGCGCCAATTGGCACAATAGATTCCTTTTTCTCATCTTTGTTGAAACCTTGGATGGGGTTAGTAAATGAAACACCAACCAAAGAAAATGTAAGTGATGAAGCCAGACCTTTACTATCTAAATTAGCAATAAAATCTGCTTGGAGAATAAGAGATGAAAATGATGCTTTTGAAGCAGGAATTATTTCCGAACACTCCAAATTTCTCGAAGCAAGAAATAGATTGTCTACAGGGTTAGGTGGAAGATATATAGCTGAAAAAATGCTAAATGAATTATTGAAACAATCTCTCTTTGTAGAAGAATCAGAATCTAAAATTAAGAAATTATCTAATGGAGTTAGTGATAAATCTGAAGCAATAAAAGATTATATTCAACAAATGATATTATCTATAAGTAAACCAGGATTAAAACGAATAGATGAATTATATAATTTAGCTTTAGAATGGTTGAATGGATGTATTAATTTTGG
>CATFLP010000019.1 GCA_949514915.1 Methanobacteriota archaeon
TGATGAAATGGCAGAATATTTTCCAGATACCACACTTATTGAAAGTTCAATAATCACGAGTAATGACCATAGAAAACCTCTTGAGTTAATAAAAAATATTGCAAGAATATTTATGCCATTTTACAAACCAAGGGAATGGTTATTTTTCCCAAGGCAATTTCCGTGGTTATTTAGGAATTATAAAGCAACATGTATTGTATTACAAAACAATACGACTAAGAGATAAGACCTCTTGTTGGAGTCATGTCATCTTACACTAGTGGAGATAGGCTTACCTATTCCGAATATTTACGATTGACTGAATTATTAGATTTACAATCAGGAGAAAAAGGATGTACTCGCGAGATAAATAATGATGAAACTCATTTCATTATTATTCATCAAATTTTTGAATTGTGGTTTAAATTAATTCTTAGTGAATTAAGATGTGCAAGAGATTTATTGATGGGGTCTCATGTTGAAGAATCAAAAATTCCAAAAATTGTACAACACTTAAACAGAGTTACTGAAATTTGTAGACTCATGGCAAATCAATGGAAAGTCATGGAAACTCTAACTCCTCAAGACTTCCTAGTTTTCAGAGACAAACTAGGTACTGCATCTGGTTTTGAATCATGGCAGATGAGGGAGCTGGAAATTTTAATGGGATTAAAAAATAATGATCGCAATAAAGGAATGGACCCTTTATCACACTACAGGAAATTAGCAGATGAAAATCCAATATACCTTCAGGGCCTTAATCAATTAGAAAAAA
The DNA here is from genome assembly GCA_949514915.1 of Methanobacteriota archaeon. GTDB lineage: Archaea > Thermoplasmatota > Poseidoniia > Poseidoniales > Poseidoniaceae > MGIIa-I. The sequence continues at coordinate 755 of CATFLP010000019.1, forward strand.
CAATCAAAGAACCAAGTTTGGATGATGTACTACAACAATGGCTTGAAAGAACCCCAATCCAAGGATCTTTTATCACTGATGAAAACGATCAAGAACTAGTAAATGATTTTGTAAATGAATATCTTGATGCAATGATTAAATTAAATAAAAAATCATTAGAAATAACAAGTGAACACTCCAGCGTTGATAAAAAGACATTAGAAGATAGATTTAATGCAAATATTAAATCAGCAGAGGAATATTTGCGTCCAGAGGGTGAAACAAATAGAAGTAGAGCAGGTCTATTATTTATCGAAGCATATAGAGACCTACCTCTTTTAGCTTGGCCAAGAAAATTAATTGATTCTTTTGTTGAATTAGAAGAGTCCATGGTACTTTTTAGAACTCATCACGCAAGAATGGTTGAAAGAATAATTGGTAGAAGAGTTGGTACTGGAGGATCTTCTGGAGTAGATTACCTAGATGCTACAACAAAATATCGTATATTCAAAGATCTTTGGGGAGTTAGAACCATTTTAATTAAAAACAGTGCATTACCACCGATAAAAAATCAAGAAACTTATGGTTTTTCTAATAAATGAGTTAATTATTATCTGAAGAAGATAATAATGTTTCTCTTTCTAGTCTTCTCCTACGTAAAATCTCAATCGTTGACAATTGGTTACCATCATCGTCTAGATTACTAGTAGTTTCTTTTTCTGCTTCTAATTGTGCTAAAATCCTGTTTCTTCTTTCAAGTCTTGAGAACACTTCTAATCTCTTTGCCTCAATTAATTTACGATCTAAACGTAATCTTGCTCTACCAAACTGATTATGTAATAATGCAGCACTTGATCTAAAATCTTCTGAATCAACCATAGATAAACGAATATGGCGTTTGAAAATAATAGCAAACATCCCATATCCTAAAGCTCCAATCATTGCTGAAGCGATAACCCAGTCGAGCCACATATAACATTGGGAGTAGGCCTATGACTGTTAACTTTGCCTTAAAATAGCCAATTTTAACTCATTGTGATAAATCTTTAATTTTCTCTACAAGATTCATCTTGTAAATTCTCCGCATACCTAAGGGAGTAAGTGCAATGGCCATCCCTACAACTATTCCACCAATCGTTAAAATATGTGAAAGAGTTGGTTCTATAGTGAAATAAAAGGCCCACTGAACCATAGATTCAATCATCATTGTAGCCATAAATACCGAAGCAATACATGCAATAATACCTCCTATTATTCCAATGAATAAATGTTCGCCGAGAAGCATAAACCCTAATTTATTCATTGGTGCTCCCAAGACCCTTAATGTAGATAATTCAAAATCTCTTTCAGCGATATTCATTACCAATGTATTGAATAATACAGCAAAGGCAATCAATAACCCTAAACCATTCATTGCAAATAGAATCCCTTGTTGTTGTTCCAATAATGTATCCATAGATTTCTTTATGTCTTCTGTTGTACTGATTCCAATGGATAATTCTTCTAAATCAGAACTGATTACAACTTCTTCAGAGAAACTAAGCAATACAGACGTTGCATTCATATTAACAATTTGTGATAAATCCGCTCTATAAAAATAGATAGTTCGTTGCATTTCACCTTTTGTAATCCCTGAAACCTCTACTTTAAGTGGAGTTGAACCCAACATAATTATTTCTTGATCTCCAACTTCCCAATCTAAAAATACACTTGTACCTTCATCAATTAAAACTTGAATTATTGTAGAATTAATTATTGGTAAATCTCCATCTTTCAAATTAACTCCCATCATACTTAATTGTGATTCTTTGGTTTCAATTTTATCTAACCCATAAATCAAAAATTGTCTATTATCTCCTTCTGGAGTTCCTGGATATTGAAGCACCAATTCATAATCAGCTCCATTTTCTTGTGCCCAATTTATCACCTCATTCTCTCCATCAAGGGGTATGAAAACTTGAGCATCATAATCATTGTTAGATCCAAAGATATCCTCCATTGAACCCATCAGCATTACCATTGTTCCAAATAATACCATAGATAAACCTAGAGCGATAAAGGTAAATGCTAAACGGATAGGTTTTCGAATACTTGAGCGAATAGTAAGCCCTAAAGTTGCTGGAAGCTTTGCAGTTAATTTCTGAATTGTTCTAGAGGAGATTCTTACTTCATTTTGACCTCGAAATACTTCCAATGGTTGTAATCTTGAAGCTTGCCAAGCTGGTCTTATTCCTGAAAGAAATACTATCACCATTGCAATCATTACATTCTCAATAATTATTGAATTTGAGGCTGTATCGAGAACTATTGGAATGCCTATTATTTCAGAATAGAAATCCAACATCCCAGGGCCGCCTACATACCAACCTAATAATACTCCAATTAGAGAACCTATGCCACCAATCACTAATGGAGCCAAGATGTAACCTTGCATAATTGAGGTTCTAGGAACTCCCAAAGTTCTTAATACTGCTATTTCTTTTGCTTGTGATTGAATTAATCTTTGTAAACTAAGAAAAATAGTTACTCCTGCAACTATAGTAATCATTCCAGTAACATAAGGATACATTAGTTTAGCACCCTCAACATCTGCTCTTAGAAATTCGACAGATTCTTGTCCTGAACGATCATGAACCACAACAGAGATTCCATCTTGAAGACTAAAACTAACTGTAAGGTTCTCAATTAAAGATTCTAATTCAGGGCCTTCATTTTCTGGTGTAGAAAGAAGATCATATGCGGGAGTACCTTTGACATCAATCAAAAGAGTATTTGATGTTCCTGCAGAAACATTTGTTAATTTTTCCAAACCTTCTGCTGACAAATAACCTGTTGCAAATGTACCAACATCTGCAGGTATAATTGAACCTTGATCTGCAAAGTAAAAATGATTTGAATGAAGACCAATCCCTACAACATTATAATTAATTGTACCAAATCCTGCTCCAAGTGAAACAACATCATTTAGTTTAATTTCAAGTCCTTTTGCCACATGATAATCAATTACAATTTCATTTGCAGCCTCAGCAAGTCTTCCAGAACAACACTCATGTTCTGGAAACCATACTCGATCGATATTTCCCTCATCAATCCCATGCCAAATTGCTGACATACTTGCATTTTTATAATACATTAGACCAGGTAAAATTAATCTTGATTCACAATTTTCTAATTCTAAAATTTTACTAGACCATTCATCTTCCACCAATTGACATAAATTTTCTGAATTAGTTTCATTCCAAGTACCTCCTGGATTCTTAATCCAAATATCTGGAAGATTAACACCATCTTCATCATCTAAATATGTATCCTCATACATATCAGTAACAACATTTGCATACATCCCAAAAGTAATCCCTGCAAAAACACCTATAGTTACCATCATTGTTACTGCAAAAAGCCTTAGTTTTGTTCTCCAAAGGCTTCTCATTAATCTTTTAGTTAAGAGCATTGACATCCTAGGGCCTCCAAAATCATGCTACTTTTTCATCTGAAATTATTTTCCCACTATCAATTCTAATTACACGAGTTGCAAATTCCACTAAAGATTCATCATGTGTAACAAAAATTGCTGTTATATTTTCAGATTCACAAGCACTAACGAGAGTTTTCATTACCTTGGAAGATGTTTCAGTATCTAAATTTCCAGTTAATTCGTCTCCAAGTAATAATTTGGGTTTTTTGGCTATGCTTCTTGCAATTGCAACACGTTGTTGTTGACCGCCACTAATTTCAGCAGGAAAACGATTTGTCTCTGCCTCTAAACCAACTAATTTTAATAATTTTAAAGCCCTTTCTTGATCTTTTCCACCTGCTAATTCTTGGATTAATAAAATATTTTCAAGTACTGTTAAATCTTGAAGTAAATTAAAAAATTGGAAAACATAACCTATGTTTTCTCTACGAAATGAAGTTAATTCTTCTGATGTTTTAATTTTTTTCTTGATTTCTATTTCTCCACTAATTTCTTGTTTTTTGCTTGCTAATATTCTTGTATTAGATATAGAAGAAACAAATACATTCTTACCTGCAAAAATATACTCTCCATCTGTTGGAACATCTAATGCAGATATACAATTCAACAATGTTGTTTTTCCTGAACCAGAGGGCCCAAGCAAGATTACACGTTCACCTTCTTCAATTGTTAAATCAATACCATCTAATGCCTTTACAGTTTCAGAAGACATTTCATAATGTCTTTTCAAATTCTTTAATTCAATTAATGCCATATTTCTTATTCCTCCTCATTTGACACATTTTCAATTAATATCTTACTACCAAAAAAGAAGCTTGCAGCACTAATTAATACCAATACAGGTAAAATGAAATCAAAGGGAGTATCAAAATTTGTCCACCAAGTCACAATATTTTGATTTGTATAAATTTGGCTCTTAATTTGATCTGCTTGCTCATCATCTAATTCAGGATGAATTTCAATCATAAAAACAGGTTGAAGTTCATCAACACTAGTTGGGCTTTCCTTTGCAGGGTCATTTAAGGCCGCAACATCAAGATAAAATGTGCTTGTCACATCTCCTTTGATAATATAACCTGTTTTTGGCTCTGCATAGAAATCTGCGGTTGCGCCAAAATACAAGGGAATAGAGCCAGGTAATGCGTCTAGAAGTGTTTTTGTATTGAGTAATTTTGCCTGAATTAATCTATCACTAGCATTAGTTTCTATCGAGTAATGTATAGTCTCAATTCCTTTAACATTGGATGTACCTACACAAGGCACATTTGGTACAATAAACCCAGCTAAATCATATTTCACAAAATTATTTTCTTCACAATTTATATTGGTTCCATCTACCCATCCACCACTTGCATATCTCAATCCATTAGGCTCCCAATCTACTAATCCATAGGTTCCGTAATACATCTCTTCTGAATGCCAACTTAATTCGGAAATATTATTTTGAGTCATTAATTTATTCAATTTTGTAAGGTCTTGTTCTCCTGTATTCCTTACAATCCAAGTTGGGGGGTTTTCTGGCGCTTCTACTCCAAGAGATACTAATTCAGGAGTTAAATAAAAACTAGAATTTGCATCAAGTGAAAACCAACCTGTAGAATAATTATCTGAAGAGCCAGAAAGTGTGTATGCTGTAGCTGGATCATGCCATCCAAAAAGCCATTCATTAATTGATAGTGTTGTCCAACGTTCTGCGCCAATTCCTTCTAAATAGCGTGGCACAAGATCATTATACATCACATTCATCGTAAAATGTTCTAAAGCATATGTTTGTTCAGTATCTGTACCATATCCTTGTCCAAAACCAATCCATTTTGAAAATTCCAATCCTCCAGGCCCATAGTCACTACCAATTCTAGGAGGAGTTACTCCTGAAAGCGACATGTATACTGCTCCTGCCGCTCCTGTATCAGTTGACATTATATCCAATATTTCTCCGCCCAACTTATTTCCTGCATTGATTTCGTTATCTAAACTCAAAAGTCCTCCGTTATTTAATCCAAATAATGGAAGTGAACCATCAAGCGGATCAACTCCTCCAAAGGAAATATTTGCATAATCTGAAGCAGTAATATTCTCAGTTGAATTTGAGGGGTAGGGTTCTCCATCATCATCAATTAAATGAACTCCTGAGACTTCATATGTTGATACACTATTAAGCCAATTATTTACCCATTCAGTCAAAAAATCCATCCCAGATGAATTAATAATTCCATAGTCTGACATTGCTTGATCTTTGTTTGAATTAGCAGCATCTGCAAAAGCATTGACTCCAAAATAAATTGGCTCTGAACCTTCAGCAAGAATTCCTGTTGGATTATTTGTTCCTTCTCCCCCATTTAAAAAATTATTAAAATCATCTTCAGTTGCAAACCAAGCAGGAATATCTGGATTATTAGATTCTTCTTCTAACATCTTCATAGCAAATCTAGATTCCATAGACTCTCGAATGATTTCAAATGCTTTGGGTAAAGTAGCAACTCTAAGAGTAGCATATGGGACATTTAAATTAGACACTTGTTCTCTTGGATCTTCTCCTGGTCCATTTCCTTCACAATCAACATCAAAACAACTTTCAAAACTAGAAGATTCAGTATATTCATAATTTGCCGCTGATGCATTATGATTAACAAATACTCTTTCAGTAGTTACTTTGAATGTATATGGCCCCTTTAATTCAAAAGTTGGAGTTTCTCCCCATCCATTTGGAAATTCGTTCAATTCATCAGCATTTGTTACATCGTATGCATAATAGTCTCGATAACTTACAGATTCTAACCAACCTTCGTCTTCCCAGGTATTTTCCGCTGTTCTAACACTTGAAGAATCAATAGTTCCCTGTACTAAAAGAGTAGCTACTACCGATAAAGGTACAGCAAGTACAAGCATTACTACTCCAACAACAAGTAATCCATTTCCCATATTTTTAGAGGTCATTAGGCATTCCTACCTGAATTAGAAGATAAACGTTGACTTTTTAATTCTCAATTAAGCGGTGCATACATAATAAAGATTGATTTACGCCTGCATATGGGAAAAGACGAACTTTTAGAAAAGTTATTTCCAAGCGGCAGGGCATTATTCATTCCAATAGATCACGCAGCAACCTCTTTTCCTGAAAAAGGATTAGAAGATTTATCTAAACTAATACCTAAACTATCCTCTGCAAATGCAATCATTGCACATAAAGGAGTTGTTAGTCATTATAATTCAAAACACCATTTCATAATGCATCTAAGTGCATCAACTATTCATGGAGGCAGTAATTCAGATAACAAAGTATTGACTGGTTCAGTAATTGAAGCGAAAAAGAGGGGTGCTATTGGAGTTAGTGCTCAAATAAATTTAGGATCTGAATCTGAATCTGAAATGATAGAACGAATGGGAGAAATTTCAAAACAAGCATTTGAGCAAAATATGCCCTTACTTGGCATGGTATATCCTAGAGGGCCTAATCTAAAAATTGATGAAAATGATTCCACTAAAGGGGTTAGTCATGCAGTTAGACTTGCATTTGAGTTAGGATGTGACATGGTTAAAGTACCATGGACAGGAGATAAAGAGTCATTTTCATTAGTTTGTAATTCTGCACCAATTCCAGTATTAATTGCAGGAGGAGAACATAAAGGTAGCTTTGATGACTTACTAAAACTAATTCAAGATGCTATAGAATCTGGTGCAAAAGGGGTTTGTATGGGTAGACAAATTTTTGCAGCTGAAAATGTTGATGAGCGTTGTAAAAAAATATCTCAACTAATCCATGAAAAATAGATAGAGTGATAAAATGGAAATTTGGCTGAATTGTATTAATTTAGTCCCTAAACATTTTTCAGAAAATATTGATAAAATATTATCCAAAAAAGAAATTGATGCTCCAATTGAAGAAATAATCATAAAAGATGATTTTAAACTGGAACAAAATGGAAAACAAATAGGAAAAATAGTAAATATTTCTAATAAAAAAGAACAAGAAGATGCATTATCACTTATTGGAAGTGTAAGTTGGATTTTGATTAAATGCGATGACTGGAAAATGATTCCTTGTGAAAATTTAATTGCAGCAGCAGAATCATCAGGAACAAAGTTAGCTGCAATAGTCGAAAATAAATTAGAAATTCCTGCAATTGCATTTGCTCTAGAAATCGGAGTAGATGCATTAGTTGTAACTGAAGAATTACTAGATGCCGCAATAATAACTAAATTACAAAGATTAGAGATAAAAGAGGAGGACTTTGTAACTAAAGGAGATTTCCCAACCATAAATCAAGAATCTGGAAAAATAATAGGAGTAGAAAGCCAAGGCGTAGGAGATCGTGTTTGCATAGATACCATCAGTTTTTTAGAAAAAGGGGAAGGTATGTTATGCGGTTCTTTTGCAAAAAGTCTTGCACTTGTACATGCAGAAACTTTAGAATCTGAATTTGTACCAACTAGGCCGTTTAGAGTAAATGCAGGAGGAATCCATTCTTACATAATGATGGGAGATTTATCAACTTGTTACCTTAGTGAACTTAAGTCTGGGGATGAAGTATTAATTGTAAATACAAAAGGTAATTCAAGAGTTGCTACTATTGGGCGAATTAAACTTGAAAAAAGACCATTAATCAAAATTAAATGGGTTACAAATGAAGGATTTGAAGGAGATATAATATTACAACAAGCTGAAACTGTAAGATTAATTAGAAAAAATTCACAACCTATTTCAGTAACTAAAATAGATAATGATTTAGAAATAATAATTCATAATTCTATTCAAAGTAGACATATTGGGGCCCCAATTAGGGCATTTAGCCAAGAATATTGAAGTGTTACCTCGTTGTCGGGTGCTTAGGTGAAAGAACTTGGGAGTTCTAGGTGTTGGAGAGGCTCATGGCGCATGTAGCCTTTTACATGCTGCTGGAATTGGTTATGGAGCAAGTTTACCAATTGCATTAAATACAAAAGTTGCATTAAGAGATAATCCACCTAAAAATGACCCTGATGATCCTGATGATTTACTGAATAATGTACTAAAAGCATGGCAAGATGCAGGTCATAAAATGCCTGATTCCGAAGAATTACATTGGGCTGTAAAAAGTGAAATCCCTCCTAGGCAGGGTTTGAAATCTTCTTCTTCAGTAGCAATTGCAGCATTAAGGGCGCTTTGTGCCGCTACAGAAACTGAATTAGAAAATTCAGAATTAGTAGATTTAGCATCTATTGCGCATTTTGAATGTGGCATCACTCTTACTGGTTCTAAAGATGATAATTGGGCAGTTTGTGAAGGCGGTTGGAAAATTGTGGATCCAAATTTACCTGCTAGTGAAAGTGTTTTATTCAGAGGTGAAGGTCCATTGCCAGAAGAGTGGGACATAATTATTGTATTAAGGGAAGAAAGAACCTCTTTACCAAAAATTGAAGATTTTGCATATCATCAACAAGCTTTTGCTAAATCACTTGAGGCTCTACAAAGTGGAAATCCAATTATGGCTATGACATGGAATGGAAGAGCCATGTGTGGTGTTTTGAATGATAATTCAAATAGAAGATTAACTAATGATGCAGTTGTTAATGGAGGAAGAGGTTCTGGGATTTCAGGTTCAGGGAATTCTATTGTGATTTTTTCACCAACGGCAAGTAAACCAACAATAAATAGAATCGTAAAATGGTATGAATCAAAAGGTTTTGAATTAATCATTACTAAACCAATAATGGCTGAACAAGACGAAGTATCTTGAAAAATCGAGAGGTTTTAGAATGGAAATGACTCTAGGAAAGCGTTTACGCGTTACAATCTTTGGTGAAAGTCATGGAAAAGGAGTAGGTGCTTTAGTGCAAGGAATTCCTGCGGGAATTACAGTTGATGAATCAATAATTGCTAAAAAATTATCAGAACGAAAACCTGGAAGAGAGCTAGCATCTGCAAGAAAAGAACCCGATGAATGTGAAATAAAATCAGGAGTATATAATTCAAAAACAACAGGTTTTCCAGTATTACTCTGGATAAAGAATCAAGATGCAAGTAGTAAAGATTACTCATTTTTACCTGAAATGCCGAGGCCAGGTCATGCAGATCTTCCATCACATATCAGAAGTGAAGGAAATGCTGATTTACGTGGTGGAGGCAGTCACAGTGGTCGTTTAACAGCACCACTAGTTGCTTCTGCAGGTTTAATAGATAATTTAAGAAAAGATCTAGGTTTTGAAATATTTACTCAAGTATGTACAATTGGAAATATCAATGCAAATCAAATTTCATCATCTGGAAAAAGTATACAAAAAACAAAAGCAATGAAAGTTACAAATTGTAAAGATGAAGATGCAGCAGAAAAAATGTATGATTTAATTAAATCTACTTCTGAAATGGGAGATAGTATTGGCAGTAGTGTGGAAGTTGCCATATGTGGATTGCCAATTGGAATTGGAGAACCCTGGTTTGATGGGTTAGAACCTGCATTAGCAAGAGCATTAATGGCAATACCTGCTGCAAGGGCAATTGAATTTGGAGAAGGAATTGCTGCAGTAAAAATGCATGGTAGCGAACACAACGATTCCTGGAAAAATGATTCTGGTAATCCAAAATTATCATCAAGTGGAGATGGAGCATTAGGAGGTTTTTCAACAGGGGCTCCCTTACGCATTAAAGTTCATTTTAAGCCACCAAGTAGTATATCAAAGACACAAACCACCCTAAATATAAAATCTGGAAATCAAGAAGACCTCGCAGTTAAAGGAAGACATGACCCCGTAATTGGGCCAAGAGCAGCACCTGTAGTTCAATCAGTATGTGAATTAGTAATTACAGATTTAATTCTAAGAAAATAAACTTTGTTAATAATATTGAAGCGATTGACTATTGAAGTAGTTCCCTTGGCCATAGTTGAGGATTAGCATGCGGGAGCAGATGACAAGTTTTGATATTCATCGGATGGTTAGTGAATTACAATTCTTAGTAAATGCTCGTTGTAAAAAAACTTATCAGCCACATCATGAACAAGTTGTTCTACGTCTGAAGCCTAAAAATTACCCACAAAAAGATCTAGTAATCATACGGGGACTTAGACTATATCTTTCTTCGAGAGATCGCCCCATGCCAAATCAACCTGCTCCATTTGCAATGTTACTTAGAAAGCATTTAACAAATGCAAGAATTGAAGAGATTTCTCAAATAGGTTTTGATAGAGTAATTAAGTTTGTTTTTGATGCAAAAATGGGCAGAAGGGAATTAATTATTGAATGTTTTAGAAATGGAAATTTGATTTTATTAGATGAAAATGGAATTATTATTAAACCTCTGACACATTCAAAATTAGGTGGAAGGATAATAAAAAAAGGAGTTCCTTATGAATCTCCTAAAGGATCAATTAATCCTACTACTTTAACTAAATCAAAATTCAAAGAAATATTGTCCTCAAGTGACATGGAATTAGTTAAAACACTTGCGATTAAAACAAATCTTGGAGGGCAGCAAGCAGAGTTGTTATGTGAAAAATCAGGGATAAATAGTCAAAAACTATCTAAAGAAATAACAACAAATGAAGAATTTGAAAAAATATTTACAGAATTAAGTCATCTTCTTGAAAATCTAAACAAAAACTCTGGTGGCTTTCTTTTCTTAAAATCAGAAGATGTAAATAAAACACAAAATGAAATAAATGAGGCTGAAGATTTATCCTCTCGCGATGATTTGTTTTCGGAATTAACTTTTGAATCAAGTCCAATAAAAATTTCAGATAAAGAAAATGTATTGCAAATATATTTTGAAAATTATAACGATGCTATTGATGCATGGTTTGGAAGACATGACTCTGGAGCAACTGCAAGAAGAATTCACGAGAAAATGATTGCTGAACAACCAAAGGGATTAGATTCTGAATCTGATAAATTATCTAGAAGATTAGTTAGTCAACAAAAATCATTAGAAAAGTTTGACAAAGAAATTGATGAAAATAGGAAAAAAGGCTTGGCAATTCAAGAAAATTCAGAGCAAATTGATTATTTAATTTCACAAGTGAATCAAATGGTACTTGAAGCTGGTTGGGATTCATTTTCAACCACTGCTTTGGAACTAGAATATATCTCAAAAATAGATGCCAAAGATAAAAAAATCTTACTAGTTCTACCAAATAATAATGGAAACGTGTGGATTAATATTGAAACTTCATCTCAACAAAATGCACAAATTTATTTTGCAAAAGCAAAAAAAGTAAGAGAGAAATCTGAAGGAGCTCGAGATGCATTAATAGATACTGAAAGATTATTAAAAAAGGCTAAAAAAACTGAAGTGAAAAGAAAAGAAAAGGAACATGTGACTACAATTAAAAGAGCAAAACGGTTCTGGTTTGAAAGACATAGATGGACAATAATAGATGGTATGCGTCTCTTTGTTGGAGGTAGAGATGCAAAATCAAATGACGCACTTATTAAGAAACATATGCGTAATGAAGACCTGTATTTTCATGCAGATTTACATGGTGCCGCATCATGCGTTTCAAAACTTAAGGTTGGATTTGAAGTAGATCAAAATCCGCCTCCATATTTACCAAAAGGTGTTCAATCATTCAGAATTTGTGATTCAATGGATGATTCTGAATTTAGTGATCTTGCAATAAATCAAGCTGCTAATATGGCCCTCATTTGGTCACGTGGTTGGAATGGAGGAGGAGGTGCTGGAACCTCATTTTGGGTTAAACCTGGACAAGTTTCTAAAACTGCTGAATCTGGAGAATTTGTAGCAAAAGGTGCATTTATTGTTAGAGGAAATAGAAACTGGATAAAAGACCTTGAAATGAAAATGGCTATAGGATTAATTTGTATTAATGGAATTCCATTACTTCTTGGAGGTACAAATGATATCGTAAGTACATTATGTACACGTTGGGCAGAAATACAACCTAGTATGCAAAAAAAGGAAATTTTGGCTAATTTAATTTCTAAAAATACAGGACTTGTTACTGACGATATACTACCAATTCTTCCTGGTTCATGTGAAATTAAAGAAAATCACGGATTGATACAATAATTAAATTATGTCTTTTGCCAATCTCTGCCGTTCCACCATAATGTTGTTCCATCATCCAATTGTCTCCAAGAATACCCCGCTTGGTCAGTCCATTGATTAACAACTGTTGGAGCAACAGGAGTTTGTTGAATCATAGGATTATTAAAATTCATTACTGGAGATTGTTTTGGTATTATTACTTCATCTTCTTTATTTCTTAGAACGAAAAAGGTGCCGACTGCTAATAAAATTACTACAGCTACAATTCCAATAATCATCATCATTTGTTGTTTTGCATCTTCTTCCGCCTGTAGTTTTGCAGCTAATTGTTGATTATCTCCTACTCCATCACCATCTGTATCTAATGTTTCAGAAGAATCATCTGGAAATGCATCATTTTCATTACTAACGCCATCGCCATCATTATCAATTAAATCATCACAACCATCAACAATTTGATCATTATCAACATCTACTGAATCATCAAAGCCTTCACATTGATCTAAATCGTCTGCAACTAAATCACCATCTGAATCAATTAAATCATCACAACCATCAACAATTTGATCATTATCAA
>CATFLP010000020.1 GCA_949514915.1 Methanobacteriota archaeon
AAGTTGGTTTTTTGAAATATTTTCGCCCTTAATACGAATGTAATTTGGAAAACTTGGTGAATAAAGTAATACATTATCATTTATTTTTTTGGTTTTTTCCACCATTATTATTGAATCGGCGCCATTAGGAATCGGTGCACCTGTCATAATTTTAATTGCAAAACCAGATGTTAATTTTTTAGATGTGGTTTCGCCTGCTGGAAGTGTTTCAATTATTTTTAATTCTATAGGATTTGTTTCAGTAGCATCTGTTGTATCTGAATAAATTACAGCATATCCATCCATACTAGAATTATCAAATGGTGGATCGTTAATATTACTATAAATATCATTAGCTAAAATTCTATTTAATGTGTTTTGAATTGGTAATTTTTCCTCAAATATTGGTATTTTAATAGATTTTGAAAGTTTTAAAGCTTCTTCCAAACTTAGAAAATAATTTTTATTGTTGGAAAAAGTGGGTGTTGACATATTATATCGTTAATGTTTTGTTTTAATAATATTGATTAGTTGTTGTAAACTCGGTGGGTTGTGGATATTAATCTCATTATGTTATATTTGGGATTGTTTCTGATTTCCATTCTTTATTCAAGTGTGGGACATGGTGGTGCTTCTGGATATTTGGCAATATTGTCGTTAAGTACATTTGCAAGTATGAATAGTAGTTGGTTAAAACAACACGCATGGTGCTTGAATTTAATTGTTGCAGGTATTGCATTTTACCATTATTATAAAGCGGGATTTTATAATAAAAAACTAACTATTCCATTTATTGTTGGTAGTATACCATTTGCAATAATTGGTGGTGCTTTAAAGATAAATGGGGATCTTTATGATTATCTTCTTTCAATCACTTTAATTTGGGCTGCATATAGATTATATCAAACAAAAGTCGTGGAAAATAATAGAGAAATTACTGATTTAAGTTTGAAAATTACATTACCAATTGGGGGTGGTATTGGTTTTTTAAGTGGTGTTGTGGGAGTAGGTGGTGGTATTTTTTTATCACCAATTATTTTATTGAAAAAGTGGGCTGATCCTAAAACAGTAGCAGCAACCTCTGCATTATTTATCTGGGTAAATTCGGCAGCGGGGTTATTTGGTGCTGGAATTTCTAATCAATTACAAATAGATTTTAATATATTATTTCCATTTATTATTGTTGTATTAATTGGGGGAATTATTGGTTCTAAATTTGGGACTGTAGCAAAACAATCAGTAGTTAGAACCCTTTTAATTTTAGTTTTGATAATCGCCGCTGGTAAACGTATAATTGAAATTTTTATTTAATTAAATTACTAATTGGCCAACCTCATAACTTCTAAAATGTAAAGTATATTCTGTTGCAGACCCTCCCCCTAATGTAATTAGTAAAGTAGTATCATACTCTGTGGAGATACGGCATCCATTACGCTCTTCATCATTACCATTATTATTCATATTATCAAATAATTCTAATTTTATTTTATATGATTGATCTTGCTCTAAAAGATTGAGTCTAATATCATCATTTAATTTTGTTACAAAACCGCTTTCAAAAGCAGTATTTGGGGCGCCTTGTGCTCTTGGTTGTGCTGTTGCAGAACCTGAAAATGATGATGAAAATCTTGGTGTTGTTACTTCTCTTCCATCGTTTATTCCATCACCATCTAAATCCGTTACTCCCTCATTTTCACATCTTACAACATAATTTGCATTTGTTACTTCAATAGATGTACTTCCTGGGGCTAAATGAAAATTCATCAATAGTTGATGGTGTCCCCATGGTCTTTGATTTCCTACTGGTGCATCGGAACAATCTGGATCAGTAGTAACAAATTCATCTACCCAACAAGGTTGAAACCGATAAATAAATATTGAATCTATGATTATTTTACCATTTTGTTCTGTAGCTTCTGCTGTATTGGTTTGATTTTTAAATGCTTTTTCCATAGTAATTATGATGGTGGAACAAACTATCATTGATACTAAAACTATTGCAATAAATGTAATGAGGGTTCCAATTCCAACTGAGGCGCCCTCATCTCTTTTCATGTTTGAATAGTGTTTGGATGTTTTTAAAATATTATCTATTTATTCGCCAAATTTTTCTTCGTGTTCGCAATGTGGACATATTATTGAATATTTGGCTCTCTTTGGTTTAGGTACTTGCATTACTGCCCCACATAATCCACATTGGTGCTTAATAAAATCTGGCTCTTTTTTTGGGGCTTCTTTTTGGTCGAGTATTGATGTATTTGAATTGGAAGTCCAACCCGCCATTTCATTATAACCTTCATTAGATTCTGAAATTGTTGTGGACTTTAAACTCAATTTTATTTTCTTCTTAAACCTAAATCTTTTCTTTTTCACTGGTTTTTTTTTCTTTGGCATTGGTGGAGGCATTGGCATCCCAGGAAGTGGTTGAGGTGGCCTTCCTTTCTTCATGCGCCTTTTTTTCCTACGCTTCATTGCCATGGTATCAAACCGCCTCAGAAGTTTTGTATATTAGATTCTATTGTTAAATGGAATGAAAAATTAGTTAATTTGGGTGCCACCTTAATGAATAAATCCCTCCATGGTCATCTGTTTTTTCACTAGCACTACCAAAATATATTCTCCACGATCCATCATCAAGTTGCACAGCGGTAGGGTCTGCTAAAACCGTAATTTCCATTCCTAATGCTTCAGAAACAGTAGAAACATTTGCAATCATTCCTTCAACCTCCCAATTTAAACCATCATCACTAACTGCAGTCATAATTTCTTGGGGGTGAAATGGAGATATTTCTGGATGTTCTTCTGGATTAAATAATGTATAAAATACTCGATATTTATCCCCAACATTATGAACTTCGATATCAATTGCTTGTTGGAGTAAAATCCCATCACTTTCTCCAAAATTAATACCATCTAATGAAGTGAAGCTGGCCATGTGTGAAGGATCAGAACAAGAAAAATATAATCTAACACTATCATCATTTTCGTTTAATCTAATTACATTCGGGGTCCCCATAAAATTATTACAGGGTTCTCCTTTTGCTTCTGCGTTTATTCCATTATCATTAATTCTGTTTTGGGGTCCCAAATTTGTTAAATTTGTAAATAATGATGATGTTGAATTTATTGATTCGGTTCCATTTTCAAGCACAACTTTTGTTGTTGTATATAATCGATATGAGTCGTTATTTAATTTAACAAAATTTAACCCACACCCCCCAATTCCTGTTCGAAGGGGGGAAGTAAAATTCAACCCATCAGTAGATGTAGAATAATGATGTCCTTCAGTTCCATTACACATATACAAATAAAATATTTCATCTTCAAAATAAATAAATGGTACTGCAACCCCATCAAGAATTGATGAATTAGGTGTTTCGATTGTTATTGATCCTATAAAATCATCAATACAAGGTTCTGTGTCTAATTGGTCACATTCCTCTAATTCTTCTTGGAATATTTGGTTGTTTTCTGGGTTTTTGTTTGTTTCAACATCATCATTCGGGTTGGTATTATTATTTTCTCCAATACAACCTATTAAATTTGTAGTAATTAAAAAAATAATTACTAATGTTGTTGTTTTTTTCATAATATTACCCCTAGTTATACATTATAGATTCTTTTTGATTTTTAAAAATAAAATTGCAAAAATTATTGAAATTGTTGAAATGTTAAATCCGAATCCTGGTGTTTCTTTGGACTCTTCAATGATGGGGGTAGCCCAGGGAAGAACAATATTATGCATTGTAGAATTGTCTATTACTGTAAAAATCAATGTTGATCCAGTTGTAATGGTTATTTCAGAAGGTGAAAATTCCCAAGTTGAAACATTTATGAAATATGTACTTGCATTACCATCAGTTATTGTAATTGGTAATAACATTTCTTGACCTCTTCCAAACATACAATATCCTATATTATCATCTAAATTTGTTACATATTTACAATCAAGATTTTTACATTTTTCATTCATTGATTCTGGTAAAGTATAGGAATATTCTATTCCTGGTTCAAATGTATCGTTATGTGTTGGGCCTGGTATATGTGTTACTCCTGCAGATACAAAATTAGGAATTGTTAATAAAAAAATAATTGATATAAATAATATTGTTTTACGTACCATATTATTACCATCCCAAAAATTATTTATTTTTATATTTATTCAATTATGTATGTTTCTCTATTCATTGGTGTATGAACATTAATTCCAAGCTCTAATAATGATTTGGTTAATGGTGGTCTTGATGTTTTGTGATCTGTGTGATAAAGTATAACATCTTCAGCTTTACATTCTTTAGCAAAATTAACTAATTCATCATGACCTGCGTGAGTTGAAAAATCAAATCTTTTTACATCAAGATCTATTGGAGTGATTTTTCCAAATATTGGTAACCTTCCTTTTTCTAATAACATTCTTCCTCCCGTTCCTTCGGCTTGATATCCTGTTAAAAATACTGCATTTCTATTATCCATTCTTAATCTATTAAGATACCAAACTGCAGGGCCGCCGTCCAACATTCCACTAGTACTTACAATTACATCTGCCTCTAAAGCTTTCTTTCTATCTGATTTACTAGAAACTTTTCTAACTCTACCAAAAGCATGTTCTAATGCTGATGGATTTAATAATTCATTTTTATGTTCAAGCATTGTTTTTGTAATTGTTTTTCCCATACCATCATAATGTATTTCTAGATCCAAATCTGAATCTTGTAATATCATCAAAATATCTTGACTTCTTCCCATTGCAAATGAAGGAACTAATACTGTTCCTCTTCTTTCAACTATTTTTTCTACTTCTCTTAAAAATCTCATTTCTTCTTCTTTTCTATTTGGATGGTTTCTTCCTCCATAAGTTCCTTCCATGAATAAAATATCTGTTTTTTGGGGTTTTGCTCCTTCAACTAATCTTGAATTTCTTGTGTCAAAGTCGCCAGAAATTAATATTTTCTTTTCTGGTGTTTGAATATCTATCATTGCAGCACCTGGAATATGTCCTGCTTTTCTTAAACACCACGTCCACTCATTTAATTCATTAATTGTATTATATTCATGAACATTCCAAGCAGATTCTGACTCTTCAGCATCTCTTTTATCCCATGCTAATGGATATCCTTCTATTTTACTTACTTTGTAACAATCATTCCACATTAATTTAGAAATAGATGATGTGAAAGCAGTAGAATGTAATTTTGTATAATGTGATGAATTTAACCAAGGTACCATTCCTAAATGATCAATATGTGCATGAGTAATTATTGAGTCAGAAATTTTTGGAGCAGCTGCAGGATATTTTGGGGGTTTTGTAGGAGCTAAACCATAATCAAATAATAATTTAGATTTAGTATAATCTTCAATTATACATCCTACATTACCAACTTCTTCACCACCTCCTAAGAAATGATATCTAAATCCTTTATCAATTGGATCAGAAGGATAAGAAGTTGTACGTGTTGGATTATACATTACCATTATTCAAACCTAAAATGTATTTTCACTTCAATATATGGGCCAACCCCTTTATTTCCATTGGAAAATAATTAATAAGAAAAATATTGGAAAACGAAGAAATGTTTAATTGATTGTCGCGAAATCGATAATTGAGGTAATTTGCATTGGAAATGAAATGATGATTTGCATTGATATCTTAAATTAAATTCTCCAAAGGAAATGAAGGGGTTAGGGTATAAATTTCTAAAGTAAAAAGTTCTGCATAGTAATATGGCAAGATTAAAGGGTCACAAATTCAATGTAATTGAAGACCTTTGTTATGGTTGTGGAGCTTGTATAGGACTTTGTCCACTTTCTGTTTTAGAATTAGTAGATCAAATAGCAGTTGTTGATGAAAAAAATTGTTCTCATTGTGAATTATGTATTCCTTCTTGTCCAGTATTTGCATTAGAATTAAAGGTAGATAATAATGAATAAAATAATTATTATTGGTGGCGGATTAACAGGACTTTCTTGTGCTTTTAAATTAATTCAAATGGAAATACCTCCATCAAATATTACAATTTTTGAAGCAAGACAAGAAATAGGATCACCAACAAGATCTCCTGGAATAGCTAAAAAATCAAAAAACGTTGAAATATTATTTGACAAAATAAAATTACAACCATTAACACTATTAAATTTAGAAAATAATATATTTACATTTAGAAGAGAATGGTTAGAAAAATCACTTTCAATTTATTTAACAAAATTAGGCTGTAAAATAAATTTAAAAACAACAATAACTGAATTATTAATTAATAAATTTGAAGAAGATGAAATTATTATTAATTGTGCTGGATTTAAAAGAAAATCAAGTGGATTTCCTGCAGATTTTACAAATTTTACAAATTCAAAAAAATCAATGATCAAATCAAACCAACAAAAATTAATCCAGTGGAATGGATATTTATCTATTAAAAACGAAGAAAACAAATTTAATGAAAAATATATTTCGATAAATAAAAAAGATAATTTAAACGAAATTTGGACATGTAATACAGAAGAACAAAATACCGATAATAAATTTATAGAAGTAATAAAATCATATTTTCCGACATCATCTAATGAAATTTTAGCAAATAATACAATAGATAGAGGATTTTTATTAGCAAATAAAATAAAAAAGGAGATTTAAACATGTTACCTGATCAATTTGAAAACACATTAGATTATTTACTATTATTAAATAATACTACTAAACATGCAACATTGATAGATCCTGAAAAACAAACCCCAGAAGAAGCAGCAAAAATAATTCAAATAGCAATAGAAGCAGGTACAGATTTAATTTTAATTGGGGGTTCAACGACAAATCAAAATTCTGTTCAAGAAACTGTTGGAATTATACAAGAAACTATGGAATTACAACAATGGGCAGCAACACAAAATGGGATTTTTGAAAACCAATCAACCACAGTTCCAATTATATTATTTCCAAATGCTTCAGCTACATTAAGTGATAAAGCAGATGCATTATTATTTATGACATTATTAAATAGCAAATCACCTAAATATTTAATCAAGGAACAGTTAAATGCTACAAAATTTATTTTTGAAAATAATATAGAAACAATTTCAACAGGATATTTAATTTTTGAACCGGGAATGAGAGTTGGGGAAGTTGGAGAAGCAGAACTAATTAAAACATCAGATATTAAAACAACAACAAAATATTCACGTTTAGCCAAATATTTTAATTTTAAAATATTGTATTTAGAAGCAGGTAGTGGAGCGGCTAAACCAATACCAAAAGAAATAATTTCAACTACAAAAAAAGAGTTTAATGGATTATTGTTTGTTGGTGGTGGGATAAAAACACCCCAACAAGCTAGAAACGCCTCCATAGCAGGAGCAGACTGGATAGTTACAGGAAATTTAGTAGAATCATTTACAGATTATAAATTATTAAAATCAAAATTAAAAGAACTAATAAATGCCATTAAAGAACCTTAATTTTCATTTTTTTATTATCATATCCCCAAGACATAATTCCAGGCTCATCAAATAAAAAATATTTAGTTGTAAAAAATTTACCAAATTTTGGATGCTTATTTTTGTAAATAATTACAATTTTATCAGAACCATATCTTTCTTGAATAAAAAGATCAGCTTCATAACCATCTACAACCACTTTTAATTTTTCAAATTCTCTTTCCCCCATTCTAGCAATAGGGACATCCTTCTCTAACAATTGATTTTGTGCAATATCTCGTGTCATATTAATAAAATCAAATAGAGGATTATAAACCCCTTCAATAAATTTTATAATTATAAAATTTAATTTGATTTATTTTTGACCGATTTTGTGCAACATTATATTTTATTATCAAAAATAATAATATTACCACTTTAAACACTAAATAATATTGTTAATCTGTAAATAAATATGGGCGAAGAAGAAAATAATGAGATGTTAAGTTTGGTTGTTGTAATAAGAGTAGCAGGAACAATACCAATTTTATTAGGAATTATGATGATTTTCAATCCAACAGACACTATAGTCAATGGTGATAAACTTACAGAATATGGATTAATTGTTGGTAGATATGCGGGACTTTTAGCAATAATTTTTGGACTATCTCACTGGGTCGTTTCTATTTACACTTCAGATAATTTACATATTTTTGCACGCTTCTTCGCATTTGGGCATTTATTAATTGGTGCAATGGACCTCATCAATTCAATTCAAGGAAATATTGAATTCGATGCCCCATCAATAATTGCTTCTATTTTCCCATTTGCATTATCTATTCTTTTAGTAATGAGTGCTCAAACCCCCAAATCAAATTAATATTAATCCTCATCACTTAATGGGACCGCAGAACCACCAGGTGCATTTGGATTCTTTTTTAATTCAAAATCAGAAGAATCTAAATCTCTTTCATTAATGTTTAATGTAATTTCTTCACCATCAACTAATTTTTCAATATCATCAATAGATGGTGTTTCAAGAGTCCTTTCTTTTTTGGGCTTACTCCTCTCTTCCTCCCTCTTCTCATGATCTTTTGTTAAAGTTAAACTATCTGAAAACATTTTTCCAACTAAACCTCTTGTTCTTTCAGAGCGTTTTGCTTTTTCCAACTCAACAGTAGTTTGTTCTTGAACTCCCTCTAATGCTCTTAACTCAGCCGTCCTATCTTGTAGACCACTTTCTAAATCAGTCATTGTAAGTTGCATTTGTTGAATTCTTTCATCCCTTTCAAACACATCATTATGCAACCCCCTCTCCCTTCTTCTTAAAACTTCAAACTCCCTATTTCGTTCTACCAATCTTCGTTTTAATTCTTCAATTTGCTCTACCAAATAATCATGTTCAGCACTTACTGATTTTGGCCCCCTCATTAAATTTTCAACTTGCTCTTCAACTTCTAAAAGACGCTTATCTCTTAAATCTAACATCCCTCTTAATTTCTCAATAATTTCTCTTAAACGACTTCTTTCTTCCTCCAAAGCAATAATTGCTGCCCTCTCCCCTTCTAATTCCAATTCTGAATTCTCCAAATTCACCCTCATTTTTTGAAATTCTTCAAGCGAGATTGAAGTTAAACCAACATTAGCAGCCTTTTGTAAAGCTTCTAACATTTGATCTATTTTCCCCTCCATTTCTTCAATAATATCTGTCTGTTCTTCAATAGTATTACTTAATTCAATATTTTCATCTAAAAGACGATTTCTTTCTTCTAAAGAAAGGACAGATTCTTGCGCCGCAATTCTTTCATTAGCATCAGCCAACATTCCAGTCGTATTTACTAATTCAGATTCTGTTTTTACTAATTCATTTTCTAAAACTTTCAATCTTGCAATTTCAGGAGCTATACCATCTTCTCTTTCAGCTAAATCAAGCTCCAAAATCCTTATTTTTTGTTTTAAATCCGAAAAATCATCATTCTTTTTTGTTAATTCATCCCACGCAACTAATACTTCTTCCACCAATTGTTTTGTTGAATATTCCATCAACATACTTTCAAGTGCAGCGCGGTCTGTTGTGTCTGTGCCCATCACAATCATGTACAATCGGCGCAACACCGTTCTTGAATGCTTCCCGTGTAAATTAAGAAAAATATTGATTATCCCACCAATTTAATAATTTCAAGGAAAATTTATTTTAAGTGAAATTAGTTAATTCGAAGAACTATCCTTTCTTTTACCTTTGAAGTTAATGAACGAGAATAACAAAACTATTTCAAAAAAAGTTTATCCCCCAAAACATGACCAATAAATCTGTTCACCAAGTAGATTTAAATCGGCCATTATTTAGTAGGTTGATGTGGTTTTTTTTAGGATTCTTCATAATGATTATTGGTTTGATTGGCATTATTATTCCTGGCTTACCTACCACCCCATTAATGATTCTTGCAGCAGCTTGTTTTGCAAAATCTAGTCAAAAATTTTATGATTGGATAATAAATAATAAATTGTTTGGACACCATGTTAAAAATTATCGAGAAGGAAAAGGAATTCCTAAAAAAAGTAAACCAATAATATTGAGTACACTTTGGATATTTGTTCTCTTCGCCGTATTTGTTGCTATTCCAACTAGTGCCCCGCCAATATCAAAAATCTCTACATTAATTTTAGCAACAATTGGAACAATATTTATTCTTAACATCCCTAATTTACAAAACCAGGTAGATTAAGTGCCTTTGAAATTAAATTTGATAATCCTTCAATCCACAAAGGATCATCATTAAGACATCTCCCAACTACTAATTTTTCACCACCAGATTTTAAAAAATGGTCTCTAATTTCAATATTCAACTCTTCTAGAGTTTCTAATCCATCAACAAGGAAAGATGGAGATATAATAAAAATATTTTTTTTACCATTTTCTACTAAATCTTCAACCTTCTTTATTGTGGAAGGTTCCAACCACTTTGTTGGCCCAAGACGACTTTGGAAACTAATAGACCACTCATCTTCTTTAAGTCCTAATTTTTCAACAACAGAAATAGTAGTCATCATACAATGACGAGCATAACACATCATATTCCCCTCAACACTTTTATTACAACAATCATTTACTTTTTGACAATGTTCTCCACTTAAATCTCCCCTTTTAATATGTGATATTGGCAATCCATGATATGAAAACAATAAATGCACATCATTCTTAATTTGTGATTTTAATGAATTTACTAATGGATTAATAAATTCAGATTCTGAAGGGAAAGGAGGTAATTCTAGAATTTCAGGACTCCACTTAATTATCTCTAATTGTTTGTATGCATGTTTTAATGAAGATTGTGTAGTAGCTTGAGCATGGTGTGGAAATAGTGGTGCTAACAATACTGTATCTACCCCCCCTCTTCTTAGATTTTCTAAACCCGATCTAATGCTTGGGTTACCATACCTCATCCCCACTTCACAAACAACATCACCTAATTTTAATTCTAATGAATCACACATTTTTTGTGTATACACCCTCAAAGGAGAACCCTCCTCCATCCAAATACTTTGATACCGAGGAGCTATTTTTTTAGGGCGCGTGTTTAGAATAATTCCCCTAACTAACAAATGCCTTATTGGGGCCGGTAGATCTATAACATCAGGATCTAATAGAAATTCACGAAGATATGTTTTTATTGCTTTTTTCGTTGGTGCATCAGGCGTACCAATATTCATCAATAAAACACCATACTTCCGCATGAACTAACCTGACATAACATACGTTGTAATCATTACTTACTAAATTATTAATTATAATGAAACACCAAAATCCCCCAATGAAAATAAATTTAAAAATACAAACCAAATAATAAAGAAAGCAATACTAACTATATTTAACAAACGATTTCTTGAAACATCTAAATCTGGTCTATTTTTTTCAATATCTAATACCATACCTAAAGAAACTATTGAAAATGGAACAAATAAGAATCCCACCCAAGAAAAATAATTCAACAATCTTTTATCATCATCATTAACATTTTCAACATCAAAACAAACCCATTCTGGATTATCAAAAGCCCCCTCAACATTTAATCTTCCCCTTTGCCACCATTTTGCCTTCTCTCCCAAACCAATTTGTTTTTTTACAAGTGTTAAACGGTTGGCGATTGTAACAATCATCCATTCAACAGACCCAATATAACCCTTTTTCGACCACAATTTCAACAGATAATGAAATACAACTAATGTTAAAATTAATGTTAACCAAGTCCCAATCCAAGGCATTCTATTATATGCCTCTACTACTATTTCCTCACCAAAGAATGTATAATCAGGATATAATGATGAAACTAGAAAATGCATAACGAAATAAATCCACTGAATAATATATACAGTAAATGCCACAAATCCAAATCTTCGGAAGAAAGTTGTCATATTAGCAAATTTTTCAGAATTACCCCTATATTCTGCAACCCGAATTGCCATAGTCACAATCATCAGCGAAGCACCATTCAAAGTCATCCATTGCCAAAACCACCCACCAGTAACTCCAACATCACTAGTCCATTTCCTATGATCATAGATTACTTTGTAAAGATCAATTGCAGCATCAAAGTCACCCAATCCAACTAATAATATAACCACACCAATAAACCCAACAACAAACATTAAACATCCAACTCCAAAAATTTTCTTTACAAAACTTCGGTCAAAAGAACCTTTAGGTTCTGTCATATGTAAAGCGATCAAACTACCTAAGAAACTAGTTGCAAGATATGGGAAAATAGGTTCTACAGGGGCAGCTAATGGATTAACGAAAAACATGATAATAAAATCATACCAAGGGGCTTCACCAATTACTGGTCTCCACATACTATTTTCCCAAGGGTATCCAGGAATCAACATACTTACCAAATCCCAAACAAAAGGAGTCATGAGTAAAACAATACCAGCCAAAATCCAATAAATTTTTATCACTTTTTTACTATCAGTTTGCAGATCCCATTTTGACGCAATATATCCTTGAACAATCCCATTAAGTATTACACACCAACCTATGGTGTGAATAGTTTCAAAATGATACCCATTACTTCTCCAAGCATCAACAGACCATTCAGTGCCCATATTTTCTAAATTATTCAAATGATCCATAATTTGGCCCAGCGAACCATGATAACCTAAAGTGGCTTCAAGAATATGTGCAAAAATAACAATTAAAAAACCACCAACAACTTGTTTTTTTGCAATCGACCAAGCACCAAATCCCTTCTCTAAATTTTTCCGCATCCCTACCATATTACCCATTGCTGAAACCATTAGAAATAAGCCAGCCAAACCACCAAGGTAAGGGAAAATCAATAATGCTAAGAGATTAATTGCACCCACCTCATCTAATTTATTGAGATATTCATCAATAGCAAAAACATCCATTACAACATGTAATAATAACATCATTACAATAGCTAAACCCCTTAAAAAATCAATAGAAGCAAAACGCTTCATCTTTCTGTAAGCCAAGGCACTCATAATTTTTCGTCAACAAACTAGTAGATAAGATACAACCCCATTTTTTATAATTTAAATCAAATTGTTTTAAATTATTACTTCACCATTGGTATAAAATACAAATAATCACAACATAAAGCAGGATAGATAAACCACCCTTCTAACATAAGAATTATTCTTTCATCTAATATCCTTTCTCCACAACTAGGACATAGTTCATACCAATAATTAACACAAGAAATAGCCATTACTTCCCCAAGTTCACCAAACTTCAGATCCCAAATATCTAATTCAAAACCATCTTCACTAACAAACATTCCATTATTTTTTAAACTACTCGGTGTAATTTCCCCCTTCCAAGTTCCACTTTCAGACCCATCAAGATCTACACTTTCACCATTTTCAGTCACCCATTTACCATTTTCCATCATTGGTTTATTATCGTCATATTCTTCCATTATTTTCCTCCTTATATGTTTAGGAATTTTCTTATCTTTTGTCTATCTACAAGATATCAACTTGCTTATAAAGTCAGCCCACGACATGATTTGCGAAATTTACAACTTTAATTAAAAACCGATAAAAATTATTTTTTTTGCACTTTCCAACTTCCAATCAAAACAAGAAAAATCATGATTAAAGTAGCACCATTACTAATCATCAACGATGGAGAACTAATTAAAAATCCATAAATAAACCATAAACATAGAGCTAAAAAAATCAAACTAAACGCGAATAAACTAATCCCATCAGCCTTTTTTTTAATCCATATTTTATTTAATTGGGGAAACCAAGCAATAATTCCTAAAATACCAGCAAAAATACCGATCCCCTCAATCCACCAATTTGCCATTACTATAACCAAAAAAACACATTACTAAACACTATCCGAAAAACATACAATTTTGAATAGCAACCAATTAAGATTGAACATGCCCACTCACAAATTGTACATGGACTCAATAAAATCTTGTTATTTGAAAGAGTTTAATGCAGAAATAACCAATATAGAAGATGATTTGATAGAATTAGATCAAACACTATTTTATCCTATAGGGGGAGGCCAAGATTGGGACCAAGGTATATTGAAAATAAATAATAAAGAAATTAATGTTTTAGAAGTTAAAGGAAGAGAAACTATAACCCATTTAGTAGAATCAAATCATAATTTAGAAATGGGTCAAAAAATTCAGGGAAGTATAGATTGGGAAAGAAGATATGCACATATGAAAATGCACACAGCCCAACATTTGATTTCTGCAGTGGTTTATGATTTATTTGATGGTGTTAGGACCGTCGGCAATCAAATAAGACACGATAGAAGCAGAATCGATTTTAATCCAATAAGTTTTGATGAAGAAATGTTAACAGAATTAGTTACAGAGACCAATGAACGAATTAAAAGAGGAGCTGAATTACAAGTTAAAACAATGTCAAGAGATGAAATAAATGAAATAATGCCCCCAGAAAGAACAAATATGGATCTTGTACCGCCCCATGTGGAAAATCTACGAGTAGTAGTCATTGGAGATAATTTAGACTTATGTCCATGCGCAGGAACACACATTCAGAATATTTCAGAAATAGGAGAAATTGAATTTCTTGGAAAAAAATCAAAAGGGAAAGGAACTCAAAGATTTTCATATACATTAAAATAAAATAAATAAAAGAAGGATTTTATTTATTACTCACTATTGAGTTAACAATATGGATGTAATATCACATTGGCTTTGGGGAATGGCAGTTACCCATGGAAAAATCAAAGGAAGATTTTCAGGTGCAATGGGTATTATTCCAGACTTGATGGCTTTTTTACCAGTCATGATGATCTCCCTTTTCACAGGACACCGTAATCCTAAAGTCGATGATACAACTACAACTGAGGACTTCCACCCCCTTTCTTGGGAAATATATCAATGGAGTCATAGTTCTATAATGGTTATAATATGCTTCCTTACAACTTGGTGGTATTTAGAGAAATATACCACTCCAAAATTCATAAGTAGGTTTTACTTAATCAACATGAGTGCAAAAAAACAAGCGGTTTTAATTTGGCTTCCATGGCTACTAAACATCATTACTGACATTCCAAGTCATACAGCACAATTTTTCCCCACTCCAGTTTTCCATCCAATTTCTGATTGGAGATTTGATGGTACAAGATGGTCTGAACCATCTATTTGGTTCACGAATCTTGGAATTTTACTCGTTGTTTGGGTAGTAATGATTTATATTGAAAGAAGAAAGAAGGATCTCGAGCATTTTCATACACATTAAAATAACTATATCAATTTCAATTCCAACCACTTATAGAAAAAATATAAGACACAAAATAGTAACCCAAAGCAACCCCTATTATTATACCTAAAATTGTAGAGATATAAGAACCGAGAGAATAACGTCTTCTTTTAATTATTTGAGCATTTATAGCCAAACTTAATCCAATCAATACCCAAAGAAAGAAGAAGCAAAAACAAGAGA
>CATFLP010000021.1 GCA_949514915.1 Methanobacteriota archaeon
TCATCGTGGTCTCCATGGTCATCGTGGTCTCCGTGATCATCATGGTCTCCATGGTCATCGTGGTCTCCATGGTCATCGTGGTCTCCGTGGTCATCATGGTCTCCATGGTCATCATGATCATCGTGGTCATCATGATCATCGTGGTCTCCGTGATCTCCATGGCCATCATCTGCCGCAGGGAAAGTTAACTGATGTACAATATATGCAATGTCAATTTCTACTTGAGATGCTTGACTTTCATAACTCATCAAATTATTACCTTGCCGCTCATTTTCTAATAAGCCGCCACATAAATCATCTACTAATAACCCCTCAAAGTCAAGCGTTAATTCTCCAGAAGGCATTATGTGAGTCTGAATTGCTGGAGGCAT
The DNA here is from genome assembly GCA_949514915.1 of Methanobacteriota archaeon. Taxonomy (GTDB): domain Archaea; phylum Thermoplasmatota; class Poseidoniia; order Poseidoniales; family Poseidoniaceae; genus MGIIa-I. The sequence continues at coordinate 372 of CATFLP010000021.1, forward strand.
TCCTTCAGCAGACAATACATCATCAACCCAAGGTTCAAGATTTAAGCCATGATAAAAGAATATATCACTATCTTTTAACCTAGCCAAATCTAGTAATGATGGCTCATAATCATGAACTGGAGTATTTGATTCACTCATTAATTCAACTGTAGCTGTTGAGCCAACTACTGCCAAAACAAGTTGTTGAACATGGTAAGTTGAAACCATAATTTTCTTACCATCAAGAAGTTCTTTTAGCTCTTCCAAAGGATCCACTATAATTTCATTTTGTGTTTGGTTTTGTGTTTGGTTTTGTGTTTGGTTTTGTGTTTGGTTTTGTGTTTGGTTGCCAGAATTATCAATGTTGTCATTAACTACATCAACAATATTTTCATCTGAAGCAGTACATCCTGCAAGACTTGAAAAAATCAAGATCAAACAAGTTACTATTGCTCTAGCGTTAGTTTTCATGTATGTTTCCTGCCGATAATAAGTATTTAACAAATGTTATTAATTATTTAATTGGAAATTATTATTAATAATTACTTCCTGTATGTTTTATGAGTCGGATAGTTTCTTTCAGTACAGATAATGAATTTGCTGATAATTTAGATAATCTAGTCACAAAATCGGGATATAAAAATAGAAGTCGTTTCATACGTGATGCTTCGCTATATTTTGCAGATCTGCAACAACGTGGACCATTAGAAGAAATGGACGATAATGAAGAGGTTGAGGGGCTCATCATAATCTATTATCAGCATGGAATTGAACAAAAATTACTCAATGTAAGGCATTCTAATGGACTTAAAATAACATCATATAATCACAGTTGCCTAACGCATAGCCATACTTGTGTGGATACTATGCAAGCATTTGGTAATGCCAAAGAATATCGCGTGGTTATTGAAAAACTTCAAAATACACCTAATGTGGACAAAGTTGTTTTTGTTAGTGCTCCAATGAGGGATGATGGTTGTTGTTGACAAATAAGAATTTTAATAGGATGTTGCGCGCTTTTTGATTTAGAATGCTTTCAAAATATTGATTCATTCTTGTTCTAAATTATTTTTAGTTTTGAACCAAGACGGTGCCCACCAATTCCATTTACCCATTAAACGCATCGTTGAAGGAACCACTAAAGCACGAACTAGTGTAGCATCAATAAATATTGCGAGTGCTAATCCCAACCCTATTTGTTTGAGGATGACAATCGATGATAAGCCAAAGGCGCTAAACACAACAACCATAATCGCTGCAGCTCCTGTAATTAGTCCACCCGTTTTTTGCAAACCATTTGCAACTGCCAAAGTATTATCTCCAGTTCTTTCCCATTCTTCGTGTATCCTTGATAACATCAATACCTCATAATCCATTGATAATCCAAACACAATACAGAACATTATTACAGGATTTCCAGAATCAATTGGTTGAGGTGTAAAATTAAGTAAATCTGAACCATAGCCCCATTGGAAAACCCAAACTAACATCCCAAAGGATGCTGAAATGGAAAGTATGTTCATCGCTATTGCTTTAATTGGGATGATTACTGACTTTACTTGCATGAAAATCAAAATTAATGTTGCTATTAAAATAAATGCTAAAGCTCTAGGGAGATTATCTGAAATTGCTTTGAGGTTGTCAGCATTATATGCTGCAAAACCTGCCACCAATAATTCATCATTTTGTCCACTAAAATTAGAAAGGAACTCATCCTTATCGTTTCTGATTTGTTCAACCATTTCCCTAGATTCTACACTAGTTTGCGCACCATGAAGTTGTATTGACATCATAGTGGCATTATCGCCCACAAAAGCTTGGCGAAGGTTCTCTCTAATTGCAATTTGTTCTAAAGACAAGAACTCATCAGGAGTTGTCCAGAACTGAATCACCTCCTCAACAGACATTGAAGCATTTGGAAGTCCTACTCCACTCCCGCCAATTACTCTTTTATCATTCAATAATTGTATAAGATATGTATGTTGAACTCTAAGGTTCTCTTCTAAAAGTGGATCAGAGCCATCTGTTTCAATTACTATGAATATTGAATTAGCCGCTTGTTCAGGCCATTTTTCATCAATTAATTCCATTCCTTGCCTTGCGTTTTCATCAGGTGGTAAAGCCCTCCAGGAAGATAGAGAAAATTCTGCATAAGCAAAAGGAAGTCCCGCTCCAATCAATAAAATTAGTGTTGGAATTAATACTGCCCAAGGGCGATCCATAACTTTCTTAGCTATTGAAGCCCAAATTCCATCGTCTTTAGCACTCATATCAAATGAATATGGTATTTTTCCTTTGTTAATACGATGCCCTAAAATTGCCATAACAGCTGGAAGTACAATTGTAGAATATATCATTGCAATTGTTACAGAAATTGTGCCACCAATTCCTAATGAAGGAAGTGAAGTATTTGTGAAAAAGAGCATGCCCATTAACCCAATAGCAACTGTAATTCCAGAATAAAATACTGCTTTACCAGCAGTTGCACAACTCATTGCAGTTGCTATTCTTACATCATGACCTCTTGCTAATTCTTCTCTAAACCTATTCACTAAAAATAAAGAATAATCAATTGATACACCAATTCCAATTAAAGAGACGATATTAGTTGCATATACAGTTACATCAGTTACATTAGATAGCCAAATAGTCATGCCAATTGCTGCCAATACTGTTCCTGCTCCTATTCCAATGGGGAGTATAGCAGCTACAATTGAGCCAAAAATTAAACCAAGAATTAGAGCAGAAAGGGGAATTGCTACGATTTCCGCTTTAATTAAATCCTTTTTAATTAAGTAATCAAATTTCCAATCTACAGAAATTCCATCTGTAATCCAACCATTAAAATCACCATCAACAACAATAGTTTCGTGTAAATCATCTAATATTTTCTTGGCCTCTTTTCTTTCAACCGTAAATGTAATCTCATTAATAGCATAAAATCCTGTTTCATCCTGAATAACAAATTTTCCTCTATTTATTTCTTCAACTTCCCAAGAATAAATAATATTCACTTCAGGATGATTTTCAAAGGTTGCGAGTGCCTCGATAACTTCTGATTGCCAAGACAAATTGCTGTCATTGTAAGTTGGATGAAAGACAATATATCTGAAATGCTTTCCACTTTCATTACTATCAGTTGAAAATCTCTCATTGATTAAACGCCCAGCATTTACAGATTCTACATCATCTTCACCAAAACCCTCAGCCCAATCGGCTCCAAGTGTCATTAAACCTGACATTAATACGCAAGAAATTAATCCTAAAGCCACCATTAATTTTGAATTATCATAAATTAACAAACCCATTCGGAAAAAAAAACGCTTTTCCAAAAATTTAGGGTCTGTAGCACCTTCCATGATTATCGGCGAAAAACTAAACGATATATACTCATTCATTTCGTGTCTAGAAGTCTTCTTCCGAGTCTGTTTAATGTTGAACCAAATTCATTTGCTAATTCGAAATCGTGAGAGGTACCCATCGATAAAACTGTATAATTAGGGTATTTGGAAAATATTAATTGCATTTGTTTAAACCATTGTTTCTTTTGTTCAATAGAAGAATCCATCGGAGGATGAACCATAAACCCATTACATTTTATTTCATGCATTTCAATTTTCTCAATTACGTCTTCTATATCTTCTACTAAGATCCCATTTCTATTTTCATGTCCTGAAATATTTATTTGAATTAAAATCTCAATATTTGGATATTGTTCTAATTTTGGCAATAAATCGGGGCGATCAAATGATTGTATTATTTTTGCATGTTTACAAATTTTACCAACATCTCTACTTCGAATATTCCCAATAAAATGCCATTCGATATCTTTTGGAAAGATACCTGTTCTTCTAATCAATTCATTAATCCTACTTTCTCCAAATTTTCTGTACCCTGCACCATAGAATTTCATAACATCTGAATCATCCCAATATTTTGAAACTAAACAAACTTCTACTCCTGAAAATTCAAGATTACTTAATAGTTTGAATGACTTTTCATATTTCTCACTATCCAAATTAATCCCTCAATGATTCTAATTCCTTCAAACGATCTCGAAGGTATGCTGCTTTTTCAAATTCTAATTCTGATGCCGCAATTTCCATTTCATTTCTAATATCATCCATCGCAGACACTAAATCATTAGTGGTATCCTCATTTTTACCCATTTCCTTACTCGTACTAGCGAATTTTCCAGCTCCAAGTTTAAATTTTTCAATAATTCCTGGTTTAGATTTTTTACCCTTTTTACCGACAAGCCTACGCACTCCTTTTGTAGAGCTCTTTACTGTACCTGAAAGTAAATCTTGAGCATCTTCACCTAGTATAGGTAATGGCTTTTGTATTGTTTTTGGTGTTATTCCATTTTCTAAATTATGATTAGTTTGCCTCTCCCTTCTTTCAGCAGTCTGTATAATTGCTGCTTTCATTGAAGGTGAAACTTTGTCTGCATACATCAAAACCCTACCATTTTCATTTCTAGATGCTCTTCCAATTGTTTGTAATAAACTTCTTTCATTACGTAAAAATCCTTGTTTGTCTGCATCAAAAATTGCAACTAAACCAACTTCTGGAATATCTAAACCTTCTCTTAAGAGATTTATCCCTACAATAACATCAATATTTCCATGTCTCAAATGCTTAATAATTTCCGTTCTTTCAAGAGTATCTATTTCACTATGTAAATAATGTGATTTAATTCCCATTCTTTGCAAATATTCTGATACTTCTTCTGCAAATTTAATAGTTAATACTGTAACTAATACTCGCTCACCTAAATTAATACAATTATTAATTTCAGACATTAAATCTTGGATTTGTCCCTCTGTTCCTCTTACTTCTATTGCTGGATCGAGTAGGCCTGTTGGCCGTATTTCCATTCTAGCAATACCTTTTATGTCTTGTAAAATCTCAAACATACTTCTTGCATCTGGTTCTTTATTTTGCAATTCTGGAAAATTTACACCACCACCCCCTTTTGCATGCATTAAACTTCGAGGTACTTTTTGATCTGTTATCTCACAAATATGTCTCAATTCTCTTTCACCTGGAGTTGCTGAAACATAAAGCATATTTGGCACTAATTTCTGAAATTCAGAAATTGTCAATGGCCTATTATCTGCCGCACTAGGAAGCCTGAAACCATGCTCAATCAAATTTAATTTCCTACTTTTGTCTCCAAAATACATACCTCCTACCTGAGGTAAAGTAACATGGCTTTCGTCCATTATCACCAAAAACTTATCTTGATCTCCGTGGAATTGTTTTGCGCATGCAGCAAAAAAATCAAGTAAACAATAAGGTCTATCTCCTTTTTCTCTACCATCAAAATGTAAAGAATAGTTTTCAACACCAGAACAATGTCCTATTTCTCTGAGCATTTCTAAATCATATTTTGTTCGCTGTTCTATACGTTGTGCCTCTACATCGAGTCCAATTGTTCTAAAACCTTCAATTGAATCCTTAAGTTCTAATTCAATATTTTCTAATGCCCGTTCAAATCTTTCTGGACTTGTCATAAAAAATTCTTTGGGATGAATCCACGCCTCCTCTAAATCATCATAAATTTCCCAAGATACTGAATCACAAAGATATATACTTTCAACACCTTCAAAATCAAATTTAATTCTTAATGGGTCATCTCTACTTGGCATCCATATATCAAGCACCTCACCCCTAACTCTAAATTGTCCCCTTGCTAAATCAGTGTTTGAACGTGTATATTGTAAATTTACTAATTCTTTAATTAAATCAATTACTTCAATTTCTTGACCAACAAAGACTCTGCAATGATGTTTTAGAAATGTTTCAGGCGCATTTAATCCATAAATACAGGATACTGAACTTACCACAAGTACATCTGGCCGAGAAACCAAACTAGCTACCGTAGCAAAACGTTCCTGATCTATTCTTTCATTAATTGATAACTCCTTATCAATGTAAAGATCTCTTTGTGGTAAGTATGCTTCTGGTTGGTAATAATCATAATGAGAAACAAAATATTCTACAGCGTTATTAGGGAATAATCCTGAGAATTCTTGATGAAGTTGGCGTGCTAAAGTCTTATTATGGCTCATCACTAAAGTTGGGATGTTAATATGCTCGATTATTTGAGCCATAGCAAACGTTTTTCCGCTTCCAGTGACTCCAAGCAATATACACCTTTCTTGATTATTTTTCAATTGTAAAATTAATTTTTCAATTGCTTTTTTCTGGTCTCCCGCAGGTAATAAATCCGTTTCTAAAACAAAACAGGACTCTTGTGGATCTAATTTATTTTTAGATGCTCCTTCAAGTGCTTTGGATAAATCAAATGGATCATTAGACAATTCATCACCTCAAGGTAAAAATAATCCTCCATTAACATGAATTACGGCACCTGTAACATATGCAGAATCTTCACTACATAGAAAAGATACCACTCCTGCAATATCTGATGGTGTACCAATTCTTTTCAATGGTACTTCTGATTCTCTTTGCTCTCTTTTTTCTTTAGAATCTCCAGCCAATATTGCTGTATCAACATAACCTGGAGCAATTACATTAACTCTTTTCCCAGATGAGCCTAAGTCCTGTGCTAAACTTCTAGCCCATACGTGCAATGCTGCTTTACTAGCTGAATAATCAGCACCATGTGGCGATCCTTTTATCCCTAATTGTGATCCAATAACCACTATTTTTGCTCTATCCCTGATTTGATTTTTTAATGACTCCCAAACCCCAAAAGCCCCAAAAAAATTAATTTCCATTGATTTCCTTAATTTTCCCTCTGTAAGTTCACTTGCAGCTACACGCTCATATGAGCCGTGATTTAAGATTAAAACATCAACACCTTGTAAGCACCAAGGATGTTCAGACAATAATAAAATCTCAGAAGGTTTACTACAATCTATTTTCAATGCTACTGCATCTGAACCTGTTGAACGTATCATATCTACCGTTTCTTCAGCAGAAAAACTATCTGAATTGTATGTAAGTAAGACTCTGTATCCTTCTGAAGCTAATCTAAGAGATATCCCTTTGCCTATTCCCCGCCCTCCTCCTGTAATTACAGCAAGTGGTATTGTAGCATTCATCCTCTGCCCTCGTTTCGCAAGAATACTTCCCTCTATTGAACCCATGCATTATTCAACATTGAATTGATAAGACTGGTTCTTATTTGTCAATTCAATGGGAGAGGCAGATTGGGATGTTGTTGTGATTGGTGCAGGACCTGGTGGAGGTTCAGCGGCATTACATTGTGCAAGGTTAGGTTTGCGGACTTTGGTATTAGAAGACCATGCTGAAATTGGCACTCCTGTACATTGTGGAGAATGTTTATCTGAAGTTGCTGTTAAAAATTTAGATTTGGATCTTCCCGAAGAAGTGATTTCATTACATGTGAAAGGAATAAGAGTCTTATTTCCAAATGAGGTTGAAAAAAAATTAACTGAACCAGGTTATGTTTTAGAAAAACATCTTTTCGAAAGATGGTTGATAGATGAGGCTGTAAAGGAAGGTGCCGTATTCAAACATTCCCATAAAGTCAAGGGAATGAATAAAAATTTTAAATTGAAAAATCAATTTTCTAATTGGGAAATTTTAGGAGATGGTGAACTATTTCCAATTACTACAAAGATGGTTATTGATGCAAGTGGAGTTGCTGGAGTTTCATCGAAAATACTCAAAAACTCAAATCAAATAGAAGTAATTGCAGGATTTCAATATGAAATGATAGAGGTTGAAAATGATGGTTATCTTGATTTTTATATTTGGCCAAAATACGCACCACATGGATATGTTTGGATGATTCCAAAAAATAAGGGGAGAGCTAATGTTGGTCTCGTGACTACTGAGAAAAAGGGTGCAATAAAATATCTTAATTCCTTTATTAGTGATACATACCTTCAAAATAATGAGAAAATAAACCCTCCCTGGAGAGAGGGAGGTAAGAAAATAAAACCATTTGGTGGAACGATTCCAATCAGTGGTCCAAGAAACAATACAATTGATGATGGTTTGATTATGATCGGAGATGCTGCAGGATTTACATCTCCTCTTTTTGAAGGGGGATCCCACTTAGCAATGAAATCGGGAAAATATGCTGCTGAAATTGCTAAAAAAACAATTGAGAAAGGTAAATATTCAAAAATAGATTTGAAAGAATATGAACGATTATGGAAATCAGAGTTCCCTCCATATCATAAAATACTAAAGGGAAAAACAGCTCTTTACAACTTATCAAATGAAGAATTAGCTATCATGGCTTCATGCATGCCTAATGAAATGAATGGTATGTCAATATTCACAAAAATTGGCGTTGGACTAAAAATATTAATCAAAAGGCCAAGCCTAATGAAGAAAAAAGTGATTTCTGTACTATTATCATTTGGATATAGTCGTGCTAAATATTATGGATGGTAATCAAATGTTCCATTTAATTCTCCCAATTGCAATTTTTTGTATATTTTTAAAAATCTTAAATTTGGAATCTTACTTGACAAATCATCTTTCTCAACGCATTTTAAGAATAACAACAAGTATTGTACCAATTATTCCGTTTGTGTCATTATGTTATTTATTCATCATTAATGATGAAAATTACCTATATGTTGCAACACATGGTTCGGAAGATTTGCCAATTAAATTTCGAATTAGTGCTGTTTGGGCTGCAAGAGAAGGGCCGTTATTACTGTGGGTTGCCTGTTGTTCTGTAATTTCAATGATGAATGAAATATTTCCAAAAAACTCTAAGTTTTGGAATTTAAGCACAAAAATACTTGATGGGTTTATTCTATGCTTATTACTTATCGCAGTTTCATTAAATCCATTTAGATTAACTCCAGAACATACATTGATTATTTCTGCTGGGCTTAACCCATTATTACAAACTAATTTGATGGTGATACACCCCCCACTAATATTTGCATTTTACTCATCTTGTGTTTGGGTTGGATGTATTACAATCTCCTATATGTTCAAAGAATACAATTCATGGAGTTCTTCTGAATTCCTAGAAAATTTGCGACTTCCTGCTACAATATCATTTGGATTGGGCTCATTAGGTATCGGCCTAGGGGGTTTTTGGGCCTACACAGTACTGGATTGGGGAGGTTATTGGGCATGGGACCCCGTAGAAACTGCATCACTATTGCCTTGGATTTCCATAATGATCTTGTTACATTTAAGATTAAGGCAAAATCAGATTTCAAAAGAATGGTTAATTCTAGGAGGATTAAGTCCTGTCTGGTTTTCTTTATTGGCAACATTGGTAACTCGGGCAGGAGGAGTATGGGCTGGCAGTGTACATTCATTTGTTGTTGATTCAGATACTCTTGGCGATACCAATTTATGGGAAAGAATATTAATTTTAAAAGCAGACGATATTGCAGGAATTGAGATTATGACATATTTGTTAATTCTTACTACACTTTTTGGCACTTATGCTGGAAGTGTTTTAAATCAAAAATTATCTAATAAATATGAAAATTATGAAAATTATGAATTAATGATCTTAAGTTTATTTCTAGTTCCATTAATCGGGCCCTTTCTTGTATTCCTTGGATTCTTTGGAGCCGATATCTGGGACAAGATTCCAATAATGATACCACTATTTCTTTGTGGAATTTATCCAATAATTGCATCTATAATGTGGCAAAAAAATCTTGTTTCTCATATCTTTCTTCCAGAGGCATGGCTCAAAAAAGATAATCCATTAAGGGTTCTAATGTTTTGTGGAATTGTTTTCTTAGTATTTTGGATTGGAGATATTATTCTTGGAAGTATATTAATTGTATGTGTTTTATTTTCAATAGCGAGCAATAATTTAGAAGATAGTTGGCCATGGATAATCTGTGCGATTATAATATTATTATTCAGTTCATGGTCAAACCTAATACAAGTATATGAAGCGGGAATAGGAATTCTATTACTTTCTATTCCATGGGTGATAATGAACCAAGAGGAAGATGAAACTAATTTATTAAACTTAAATTCAATCATATATTGGAGTCCAATTGTTGTTTCTTCAGGATATTTACTCCTTACCTGGATAATTTTACTAAGTAGCATAGATGGGCCAAGATTTGAAGCACATGAATTATTTGGGGCACCACTATTGTTACTTATTTTAGCTAGTTTAACTGCATATAGCCTAAAAAATAAAATGGAAAATAAAGTCTTGGTTTCTTTGATAATTGGTGTTTCTATAATCTCACTAATCTTTGCATGGTTACTTGGAGACAAATTGCCAAGTGATGCTTCTAATAGTTTAGGAGGGCCAATCATTCGAGGGCATATTGTGTGGTTACTAATGCCAATGGCATTGATAGCAGCCCCTGCATTAATATCAATAATATATTCTGGAATTCAAAACATGCCAAAAAGAAAACACAAGAGCAACGCAATAAGAACTATAGGAGCACACATCATCCATATTGGAATTGTCTTGTTAATTATTGGTCATCTTTTTGCTACTACATCTATCGATAGAGGTGACTTGAGTCACCAAGTAACTTTAGTTAGAGATCAACCAACAACATATGGTTCTTTTGAATATACCTTTGAAGATGTTGTAATTCTCAAAAGTACTGATTCAGAATTCCAAGAAAGATTCGATGTGGGTAATGGATATATTGGCACTAAAATAAGCATTAGTGATGGAAGTAGTACAACCAATATTGAACCAGGAGTACTTCGTTTTGATATGCCATTTGAAACATTTCCCAGAAGTGAAGTAGATAGAGCTGTTAAATTACATGGAGATATTGTTGTAATATTTGACCTTAGTCAATCTCAAGCAATGGAAAATATGCAAAATGGTGAATTAGAGGATTTAAAACAAATAAGAGTTACAATTTATGACCTCCCAGGTAGTCATTTTGTATGGTTTGGATGGTCCTTAACTTTAATTGGTTCAGTACTAATTATCTGGATTAGTTCAAGATTGAATGACCCGCTTCACTCATAAAGGGGAATTAGGTCGGCGGGCTGTCAACCAAGTGGTGTATTACATGGAAGAAGGAACAATAGTAAAAATTGACTACGATTTATTTAATGCTGAAAATGATGCGTTAATTGAAACTACTCGCGAAGAAACAGCAAAAGAAAATGACCTCCATAAAGAAGGTCAAAAATATATTCCAATGACAATTGTTGTTGGAGCTGGTCAATTAATTGAAGGGTTTGAAGAAAGTTTACTAGAAGCTAAAGCTAACAAAGATATTGAATTAGAAATCCCTCCAGAAAAAGCATATGGAGAAAGGAAAAGTGAAGATGTTGAAACATACGGCATGGAAAAAATGATGCGTTTTGTTAGAGACCCTGAATCACTTGCAATTGGTTCAAGTGTTGAAATTAACGGAAGAACAGGTATTCTAAAATATGTTGCAGCAGGAAGAGCAAGAGTAGATTATAACCATCCATTAGCGGGTCAAACTTTAAAATATAATTACAAAATTGTTGAAGTTATCAAAGGTAAAAACGATAAAGCAAACGCCATATTAGAAAGTCAAACTGGCCACAAAGGTTTTTCAATAAAATTCAAAGGAAATGATCTCACTGTAGAATTACCTCAAGAAATGCTGTATGATCCAAATGCCTCTATGCTAAAATTTAGAGTGGTGGGATCTCTTAGAGACGGGGTTGGTGCAGAAAAAGTCACCTTTACTGAAGTTCATGAACCTCGTACAATTTCTGAAGAAGAGGAATGAATGTTCCTAGATTAGAAGGTTGAGTGTATGAATTTCAAAAGTACCTTTAAATTATCAAAATTTAATACTTTTGAATTAAGCGCTATTTTATTTTTATTTCTCTCATTAATCTTTCTAGGTTTAGGAAGTGTTGTATTTACAGAAACAATTTGGGAAGGGTTCGTTTATCCAAATGTATGGGAGCCAGTAGTTGGAGATGCTACTGAAGGCGATTCTTCCTATAATGCTCAAAATACTGCCCTTTTTGCGGTATTATTATTTGCGTTTGTTATTGCATTATCTGGAATTTTCAGAGTTTGTGGTTTACCTGCTAGAGCAGATACAATTCTTGCATTATTGCCATGGGTTGTTCTAGCAGCAGCCATACGAGTTTTGGAAGATGCTGAATTTTTCATTGATGGGACAGACAGACTATTTATCTCTCCAATAATTCATTTTCATTTAGCTGCATGGTTAATTGCTGCAGGAATTATTGGTTACCTAACTACAAAAAACCTACAAAATATCAATGATAATGAAATTTTCAATAATATGATAAATAGAATCAGATTTTCTACATCATTTATGTTTTTACTATTTTATTTAATAATCTTTGAACCTTCTCTAGAGCAGCATGGGGATCTTTCATGGTTTTCAATACCAATAACTGTAATTTTATCTCTGTGTGTTGCTTGGTTATCTCCTGCAATTCCAAGTTTATCTTGGTCTCCACTTGAAAGAATGTTATTCTCCACTGGTTCTACTTTTTGTATTCTAACTTTTGGTTTCTGGTTACAATTTTTTATTGAACCATGGGGGAGTTATAGTTCGCAAGAATTTTGGCCAATTATTGTATCATTAGGCATCCCATCATTAGTAATAATATTATTATACAAATATGGGATTAATGCCCAAATTGAATTAGAAAATAGAGGATTAGATCCTGGTGTTCTTGGAAAAGAATGGACTGCTAAAGAATGGGAAGAACACAAAAGCCCAGAAAAAGATGAAATCGAGGGGTTAATGAGTAAAGCGATGATTGCTTCTCCACTCACCCTTACTTTCACATTTGGACAATTATGTGATGGTTTAGCAACATGGATAGGTGTTGATTTCGGTAATTATAAAGAAAAACATGTTCTTGGTACTAAAATTATGGAATTTGGTTCAACAATTATTGATGGAGAGGGCGCTTGGTTATTTTTAGTTGTGAAAATAATCTTAACCGCTTTGTTAATTTTTGTATTCTCAAAAACAAGAATTGAATCTGACCAAAAACACATGAGGTTGTTAATTGTTTTAGCATTGCTTGCAGTTGGACTTGCACCAGGACTTCGTAATCTCGGCAGGAATGTTCTTGGCGTCTGATGTGCAATATTCGACTATTTTTTGCGTTGATTTGAAGGGCTGAACCTCGTCTGACGTACTGGGGAAAAGATGCAACGTCTACACTCGGGCATTAATGTGGGCGATTCAGCCTATTCGAAATACTATGATTTTAATCTAAAATTAGTAAAAGAATTAGAAGAAAAATTATCTAAATCGAGACAGGGAGGCGGTGGAAAATATGAAGAAAGACACCGCAGTAGAAATAAGATGTTAGCAAGAGAAAGGATTGACAAAATTATTGATCCTGGAACTGCATTTTTAGAATTATCTACATTAGCAGCTAATGACCTATATGACAAGAAGGCGCATAGTGCAGGAATTGTTACAGGAATAGGCATGGTACATGGAAGACATTGTATGTTTGTAGCAAATGATGCAACAATAAAAGGGGGATCATATTACCCAATGACAGTTAAAAAACACATTAGAGCTCAAACAATCGCTGAACAAAATAATCTTCCTTGTATTTATTTGGTAGATTCTGGTGGTGCTTTTTTACCAATGCAAGATGATGTTTTTCCCGACAAAGAACACTTCGGCAGAATTTTCTTTAATCAAGCAAGAATGAGCGGGAAGGATATTCCTCAAATTGCAGCAGTACTAGGCTCATGTACCGCAGGAGGTGCTTATGTTCCTGCAATGTCTGATGAAAGTGTAATTGTGAAAGGAAATGGTACAATATTCTTAGCAGGACCTCCTTTAGTTAAAGCGGCAACAGGAGAAGTTGTTACAGCAGAAGCACTTGGGGGTGCAAAAGTACATACAGAAAAATCTGGTGTTGCTGATCATTTTGCAGAAGATGAAGAAGAAGCATTGGAAATAATAAGAGATATTGTAGAAAATTTACCAGCTGCAAAAAGATTAGAATTAGACATTAAAAATGCAGAAGAACCTGCATACGAACCTGATTCAATTTTGGGGATAATTCCTGACGATAATAGAATTCCCTATGATGTTCATGAGATAATTGCAAGAATTGTTGATGGTTCAAAGTTCCATGAATTCAAAGAACGTTATGGAACTACATTAATTTGTGGATTTGCAAGAATTCATGGATTCCCTGTTGGAATTATTGCTAATAATGGTGTTTTATTTTCTGAATCTGCGCTAAAAGGTGCTCATTTTGTAGAATTATGTGGTCAACGTAAAATTCCACTTATTTTCCTTCAAAATATTACAGGATTCATGGTAGGAGAAGCATATGAATCTGGAGGAATTGCAAAAGATGGTGCGAAATTAGTTACCGCGGTTTCTTGTGTTCCTGTTCCAAAATTTACAATAATCATTGGAGGAAGTCATGGAGCAGGCAATTATGGAATGTGCGGTAGAGCATATGATCCTAGATTCCTATTCATGTGGCCAAATGCACGAATTTCTGTAATGGGTGGCCCTCAAGCTGCTGGAGTATTAAGTACTGTAAAATCCGATCAACTTCAAAGAGAAGGTAAGCCTATTCTTTCTGATTCTGAATTAGAAGAATTCCAAGCACCTATTTTAGAAAAATATGAAACTGAGGGGTCTCCCTACTATTCAACTGCAAGGTTATGGGATGATGGAATAATAGATCCTCGTCAAACTAGAGATGTTTTAGGGCTTGCAATTAGTTCTAGTTTGAATAGTAAACAAAGTAATGAAAAATATGGAATATTTAGAATGTGATTAAAATGAAACTTATTGAAACAATGCCACACAGTAACTTATTAGAAGTTAATTTAGACAAATGTATATTAGAGATTTCATTAAATCGTATTGATGTATTTAATGCTTTAAATCCTGAATTAATTCAAGAACTTATCAATATTTTTTCCTGGGCTGCGAATAATTCAGCAGCAACTGCAAATTCACTTGTTTCTGATTCAGGTGAAATATTACCAAGAGTGATAATTTTGAAAGGAAATGGCAAACATTTCTGTGCGGGTGCCGACATTAATTGGATGAAAAATAGTGGAGAATATACTTTAGAAGAAAATCAAAAGGATGCTCAAAAATTAGATGAATTGTTTTATGGGATTTGGTCAAATCCATGTTTTACTATTGGATTGGTCAAAGGTGTTGCATTAGGAGGTGGCGCTGGATTAGTTGCCTGTCTTGATCATGTGATTGCAATGGATGGATCTAAAATAGCAATGAGTGAAATAAAATTAGGTATTTTGCCTGCAGTTATTGGCCCTTATGTGTATAGAAGATTAGGTAGTGCTCAATTTAGAAGACTTGCAATGTTAGGTTCAAGAATTAATACTGATGAAGCATTAAGAATTGGTTTTATTGATGAAATAGCAAAAGATGAAACAGATTTATCAATAAATTGTGATAAAATAATATCACAAATACTTACAAGCGCTCCATCAGCTATTGAACAAGCAAAGTTTCTATGCAAAACCTTTGATGACTGGAATGAAAATATGAAAGAGTTAAGGGATTACACATTAAAAACAACGAGTGTAATGCGTGGTGGAAAAGAAGGTCAAGAAGGACTTGGAGCATTTATTGAAAGAAGAGACCCAGAATGGCATGTAAATAATGAGGAATGATGATGCTAGCACCTGAATGGATGAAGAATGCAAAATTTCCATTCGGTTGCGTTCTAATAGCAAATAGAGGCGAGGTTGCTTGTAGGATTGCCAAGGCATGTAAAGAGCTTGAATTAAGTACAGTAGCAATTTACACTTCAAGTGATGAAAATTCTCCATTACTAGATTTATGTGATCAAAATTATTTTCTAGAAGGGGACACATTACATGAAACATTCCTAAATGTCCAAGCAATAATTACCGCTGCAAAAAAAACTGGTGCTCAAGCCATTCATCCAGGGTTTGGTTTCCTATCTGAATCTGCTGAATTTGCTAAGGCAGTAAATGATGCGGGATTAATATGGGTTGGCCCTTCTCCAGAAGCAATTGAAATCATGGGAGATAAAATGTCTGCCAGAGAGAAAATGAAAAGTGTCGGAGTACCACTAGTTCCAGGACATGAAGTATACTCTACAAATATGAAAGAAATTCATGATGAATTAATTGAGGTTAGTCCAAAACTTGGTTTTCCATTATTGCTCAAGGCAAGTGCTGGAGGAGGAGGGAAAGGCATGCGAGTAGTTAATCGCCCAAGTGAATTAGCTGAAGCAATCGGAGCTGCACAAAGAGAAGCACAAACCGCGTTTGGAGATGGAAGAATATATGTTGAGAAATTATTGACTAAATGCAGACATATTGAAATCCAAATACTAGCTGATGGATATGGAAATATCATTCATTTAGGTGAACGTGAATGTAGTTTGCAAAGAAGACACCAAAAGGTGATTGAAGAATGTCCCTCCCCTGTAATGGAACCTAGATTAAGAAATCTCATGGGTGCCGCTGGAATTGCTGCTGCTGCTGCAGTAACATACATGGGAGCAGGCACAGTAGAATTTTTATTAGATGGAGACAAATTCTACTTTTTAGAAATGAACACTAGACTGCAAGTAGAACATCCTGTGACTGAATTTGTTACTGGAATTGATATTGTTCATCAACAATTTAGAATTGCAGCAGGTCTACCTTTAGAAATTGAGCAAAAAGAAATTACAATGAAAGGACATAGTATTGAGTCAAGAGTTTATGCAGAAGATCCTTCATCTGGATTTTTACCTTCTGCTGGACCTTTACTCAGATTAAAAATGCCTCAAGGACCAGGAATAAGAGTAGATTCAGGAGTAATTGAAGGTAATTCGATAGATACAAATTTTGATCCAATGATTGCTAAAATAATTGTACATGCAAATGACAGGGAAACTGCAATAATGAGAATGAAAAATGCATTAAAAGAAACTGTATTGCTGGGATTACAAACGAATATTGAATTTTTACATGCTTTACTTTGTGATGAGGACGTAATAAATGGAGATACTGATACAAACTTAATTGAAACAAAATGGCCAAAGGGATGGAATCCTCCAGAAGATCCAGAATTTTTGGCATTGGGTGCAATTGCATGTGCTATTTATGAAGAAAATGGTTTATCTTCAACTTATCAATCAAATGATAATAAAAAGGTAAACAATGACCCTTTTTTGAAATTAAATAATAAATTCCCATAGGTGTTAACATGAAAATAATAGATTCAAATAATGAAAAATGGGATGTTTTATTACAAAATATCAATCAATTGAGTTCTATTAAAAAAATAAATTTAAATGATGAAGAATTTATATTACCAGAAACTGAATTTTCAATACGGAAAAATACAATTAAAATATCTCAAGGCGGTCAAATAATAATTGCTAATGTTGTAAAAAATAAGGATACGTGGTGGGTTCACATCAATGGTAAAGTTCTAACATTTACTTCTGCAGATAGTAGGAAAGCAGGTGCTAAAATCACTCAGGGTTCTTTACAAGCACCAATGCCAGGAACCATACTAGATGTCCAAGTTTCTGTGGGACAAACAATTGAAGAGGGGCAAAGTTTGCTGGTCATGGAAGCAATGAAAATGGAACATAAAATTACAGCTCCATTTAGTGGCACTGTGGAGAAAATAAATTGTAATAAAGAACAGAAAGTTGATCGTGGCTTTGTGTTAATTGAATTAAAACAAAATTAATCTATTCTCATTTCTAACTCTATCCAAACTGGCCAATGATCTGAAATTGAAGATTCGGAAAAAGTATTATCAACGCCCCAAGATCCTTTGAAATTATTTTTGATTTCTCCAGTTAAAACAATTCTATCATATGTACAATTAGAACCTGCAAGGTTAGTATCTGCTTCATTAGGTATAGCCCAAAGAAATTCTTCCGAACCTATTTCTAATTCAATAATATCTTCTTCATCGAAGTAACTACAATCTGCATTATAATCTCCAACAATCATTACATCTTGATCTTTATAATATTCCGTTGACCAATTAAACACATCAATTAATGCAGAAATCTCTTCTTCCGCAGCAGCAGGTTTAGTATGAATTACTCCTAAAACAAAATCTAAAGTGGTATTCTTAACTGATAAATGGGCTAAAAATGGTTCTCTTTGAAAAGAATCGTTAACAGAATCATTATACAAAGTACCATTATCTATTACAGAAATTAATTTTGGATTATACAGAATTGCATATTGTTCTTGGCTGCTTTTATCATCATCTTGAGTCCCAGACCTTTGAGATAATAACATCTCATATTCTGTTGTAGTATTATTATTTAATAATTCTAAAAATTCATATGGCACTTCTTGATCAATATCTTTAATTTCTTGTATTGCAATAATATCATATTTTGAAACGATTTCTACAAGTGATGCCATTACTGTATCGTTTGAAGCCTTGGTTTTACCAAAAATTTTGATATTAAATGATGCTATACTGATGTTTGTTGTATTATATTGTTCATCTGAGATATTATTGTCTTTGAATCTAAGTTCTGTGCAACCAGGCAAATAAAACATTGAAAAAATTAGTATCAATGAAATTAGAATTGCGTGTTTTTTCATAGTTACCCTATACAAACCGCAACCATAGGGGATATTCCAATTTAACTCAGAAAAATATGTATTAATTTAAATTTGATTAGAATAAATATCCCACGGTTTTGTACCTCTTTTTCTAAATACAGATTTAAACATTGAAGTGATAATAGACCAACTAAATTTAAACACACGTTTGATACTTTGAATTGGATGTAAAAAATACCAGATAGGATTTTTCCATCCTTTAAATGGATATTTAAGTTGTAAAATTATGCCGTCTGGAACTTTTTCATTTACTCCATAACTCATTGGCCTTCTATCTTTGGGCATGAAATAAGTTCCAAAAATTTGATCCCAAAGTGGTAAAAATGTTGAATAATTAGTCCAAATAGCATCTTTTTCATTTGTATGATGCCAATGGTGAAATTCTGGCGTAATTATTATTCTATGTAATATCTTAAGATTCCAACGTACGTTTGCATGAAGGAAAAGGCCAAGAATAATTTGAGCAACAGCTAATGAACCCGTTATTTCCAAACTAAATCCTGCTGTTATTAAAAAAATAAATGCTGGCGCTAATATTGTTCCATCCAATGGATGTGCCCGAAACCCACTTGCCCAATCAAGATGTTCCGTCGAATGATGTATTGCATGAAATTTCCATAATACTGGGATTTCATGATAAAATCTATGCGTCCAATAAACTAAAAAATCAAATAAAAAAAATCCAATTATGGGCATGTATTGGCTAGGTATCATTGCTACGTATGGCTTAAGTAAAAGGCCTGGTATCCATGCTAAACTAAGTATTGCAACAAATATGGTTACTGCTCCAGTTACTAACCCTAAAAGTGGAGCGGCAAGAGCATAACCTAAGTCAGTATCCAAATTTGGCCTACGTATTTTTTGACCCTTATGCCTTGGAAAAAGTTTCTCAAAAGGAACTACTAAAACAAACAATAAAATTATGAGAAAAATACCTTCAGTAGAAATATAAAGTGCACCTGCTATTAAGGCCAAAGACATTAACCGTAATAGCATTGAAATAAAACGACCTTTTTTTGTAATCGCTTCTTCCATAAATATTGATTAAAACATTAACATTTAATCTTATTTAATTCCTGTATCAAGTAAATTAAAATGAAAATAATGTTGTTTGACGAGTTCCACTAAGCAATTCGCTTTCACTCCAACCAAATGCTTCTGTAATTCTTCCCAAGGCTTTAGCCAAACGTTTTGAATAATAATCAACATCATAATTTGAAACGGGCTCACCGCCATCTTCAACTAACCATGGTTCTACTTCTTGAGTACTTCCTGAAGTCTTAGTTACAACATATGCTACCTTCATTCCTGATGTAAATTCAAGTCCAAGTTTTATTCTTTCCTTAGCGGCTTTAACAAAAGGCAAACCGTCTGGATTAGAATATACTTCATTAAAATCAACTGTTCCATCTTTGAGTACTTTACCTTTACATGATCGGCTTATCACCAAATCTTCAACATCAGCATTGCCTTTCTTAACTTCTTTAATTAAATCAATAACTTCCTTAATTGCCGATTCTTGATTACCATCTAAAATGTATTCAAACATTGAAGTCATAGTATTTGTTAACAATGTAAATGAATCTGAACGTCTTGTTTCATAACCTCTTATTATCATCTCTTCTTTTGGCCAAATCATTCTTCCAACGTAACGCTTCTTTGCCCCATGTGAAAAAAATGCTGATAATCCTGTTTCAAATTCTAATTCTGCTGCATCTTCTGTAAATCTATCAGCTAATTCTTTTCCAAATCTAACTAATTCTTCTTTAGCACCATCAAATTCTTTTGTTTCGGATTCAACATCTGGACGTTTTGTTGGAGCATTAATTTCCATAGGTACACTAACAAAAATAGAATCAGTATCTGAATATACTACATTTTGACCTTCTTCTTCTAATTGGCGAATGATTTCCGTAATATTATGCCTCGCCCAAGCAGTAATTGATGAGCCAATATTTTTGTGAGTAAAACGATAAAATACTGATGCAAATACTCCATAAAAAGAATTCATTAAAATTTTAACAGCATATTGCATTCCATCATGAAATCTTTGTTTTGACTTGTCTCCCTCTTGTTCAGCCTTTTTCATTTCACTTTTATGGAAGTCTCTTTGTGACATTAAATCAACAAGTAATTTGGGAACTAGGCCCTCCCTCTCACTTTTTTGTAAATATTTTATCCCATCTGGTGATTCATGACACATCAATTGAGTATTTGCATCTTCAATCATTGTAGTCCTACAAATATTATTGTTAATCATTATTGAGGGATACATTGATTTGAAATCAAGAACTGCAACCCAAGGATATACGCCTGGTTCAACCTCATGAACATATCCTCCTGCTATTTGATCAGAACGATCATACCGTTTTGTCATTGGTACTGCAACACTACTTCTATCTGCTAAACGGATTACTAGGCTGTCAATCCAATTACTAGTTGTGCCATTAATTACCACATCAAGTGGTGTTTTAGATACTGCTGCCAAGGATTCTCTACCTTGAATTATTTTTAATTCATCTAATATTTCCCATGGCAATAATGCATCTCTTTTACAATATTCTAAAACTTCTTCAGGCCTGTTTTTCCACTCCTCGTCCATTTTACTTGCATCAATTTCTAATTTTCTTAAATCCTCTCTTTCTGGAAATAATAATTGACTAACATATGACAAGGTTTCTCTTTTTGGCCTTAATACCATTCTTGCCTGCCACCAAGCATCAACAAAACAACGCCCCATAATAGTCCATTTTTTCGCATTTGGCGGCTTGTATGGTATCAAACCCCATTCATTTTCATTACGCCTAGCCCATCCAAATAATTCTGAGCGCCTCTTTGTATCATTTTTTTCTGTAAGATAATCTAACCTTTCTTTTAATCGAGGTATATCAAAATTATCAATATTATATCCAGTAATAATATCTGGATCTTTTACTCTAATCAAATCAGTCATTCCATTCATGATTTCAATTTCTGTACCAACAAAAGTGTATTCTTCGGGGATGTTTTTTCTCTGACCTGAAGTATCTAATTGATCAATGATTACAGCTGCACATAAGATCCTATTATCGTCAATACTTGTTTCTAAATCAAATGATGCAATGATAAAAGGTGCTTGGAATGCATCTGTCTGCTTCAAATTATGAATATCTGTTTTTGCATAAATATCAACTGGATAATCAGGATTATTAATTAATTTACAATTTACTGAGATATGTGTGCCTAAATCTAAATCATAAAACAACCTCTTTTCGTGATTAAAATCTGCATTATAAAATTTCCAATTATCGCCATTTTCTTTACGAAATACTGTACGATTATTATGTTGTGATCCATTCATAATCACTTTCCACATTTTTTTGTTGCCAGATTCGGTCCATTTCTCACCTATGTCATGTACTTCAACAACATCATCTCTTTCCCTTAATCCCTCTAATCTTTTATCTATGTCTGATGGTTCTTCCATTCCCTTGTATGTAACTTCAATATACGGTTTTAATCCCTCTATTTGTAAAAAAATGGATTCACCAGTTTTGCATCTTCCCCATAATTCAATATTAGAATCTGTAGATCTAGCCGAAATGACAGCAAGGTCGTACTGGCTTGAATACTCTGACACAAACAGAAGAAAATGGCTAAGGAACTTTAATCATTGCACTTGTTTTTAATATTAGTAGCGCAATAGTTGAAAACCGTATCTCATTAGGTGTGACAGTTGAGAACGTTTTAGGTTCAATTAATGTCTGGCGAAAGTGATGAAAATGAGTGAAATTGATTGGGATTCTTTAACGTTTTCATTAACTGAAACTGATTGGATGTATATGGTAAAATGCAAATTAGGAGATGCATGGACCCCTGGTAAAATAATGCCTTATGGACCTTTTGAAATATATCCTGCTGCTGGAGTTTTAAATTATGGTCAAGGTATTTTTGAAGGTATGAAAGCGCATAAAACTACCAAAGACCGTGTTGTTATATTTAGAGCAGAACAGAACGCCAGAAGATTTCAATCTGGGGCAGACCGACTTGGAATGCCTCCTGTACCAGAATCTATTTTCTTAGATGCTGTGGAACAAGTTGTAGCGGCAAACAAAAAATGGGTTCCACCATCAGGGAAAGGCGCACTTTATGTTAGACCATTATTAATCGGAACAGGATCTATAATGGGAGTTGCTCCCGCCCCTGAATATACTTTCCTTGTATATGTGACTCCCGTAGGACCTTACTTCAAAGGTGGATTAAGTTGTATTAATCTGATTATTACTGATGAATATCATCGTGCTGCCCCAGGTGGTTCAGGAGGAGTAAAAGCAATTGGAAATTATGCACCAGGAATGATGCCATCTAAAAATGCTAAAAAGAATGGGTTTGCTGAAGTAATTTATCTAGATGCTGAAGATCATAAATACATAGAAGAAGTGGGTGCAGCAAATTTCTTTTGTGTTAAAGACAACATAATATATACTCCAGAATTAACTGGCACAATACTTCCGGGGATTACAAGAGATTCTGTAATTCAATTAGCAAGACATCAAGGGTATGAAGTAATCGAAGAAAAAGTTTCAGCTGAATTTGCTATGGATGCAGATGAAGCATTTTGCTGTGGAACTGCTGCTGTAATATCCCCAATAGGTTCTATCACACACGGAGATAAAAAGAAAACATATTCTAACGGAGATATTGGACCTATAACTCAACAATTGTACAATTTATTATCTGGAATACATAGTGAAGAAGTTGAAGATCAATTCGGTTGGCTTCATGAAGTTGATTTAGATTTAAATCTAAATTTAGAATAATTAATATTTCTTCTTTTTAGCTCTTTTAGCAGCTAATGCTCTACGTGCTGCATTTTGTGCTGCTTTATTTTGTTTAAATTGGGAACGGGCTCTTTTATCTCCAACTTTAGGGCCCTTCTTTCGTTCTGCTTTTTCTTGTTCGACTTGTTTAGAATAACTTTCTTTCCAAACTCCTCCAATAATTTGCATCATCTCTTCTTTATTTCCTGTCCCAAGTACTTTGGATGCTGCACTAAGTGATACCCAAAGTCTTCCTTCTTTCAAATTAGGACGTTTTGGGTGGCTAATTCCTTCCTCTCTTTTCATTTTAGTAATTCCTACTTTTCTAGCAGCCCAAAGTAAGCCCTCAAGATCAGGGTTTGGAACAGAAGAATCTGCTGGAACTCTGCGACCTGAATTCCTGCTTAATTTTGAATTAAAATAACCTGGCCAAAGAGCTATTTTATCAGAATTATGTTCCATTTATATCCCCTTCAAATAAAGTGAATATCTCAAGATATTTAGGATTAATTACTCTTTAATCAGAGTGCCGTTAATCACACCATCTTGTCCTGGCCTACTACTTATCCTAACTTTACCAAGTTCTGTTTCAACAACAGCACCTTTAGTAAGAATATTTCTTCTAACATAGTTAGGATTAGATGGATTACTTGAAACTGTTGAAAATTTAATTGATTTTGTAGTTCCATCTTCAGGATTATTTACATTAATTATATCATCAGAAAGTACCTTTACTTGTGTTGATGCACCTGTTTTACGATATTTTTTACGTTTAGCATCTCCTAAAACCGCATATTGCTTTTCTGAACTTATTTCTGTACGTCTTTTACCACGATTCATACGTTTTCTACCACCAGAGGGTTTACGTTTTGAAACACCATGCCATTGAGCCATATTATTCTCCTCGCGGAACCGTTCCACTTACTGCCCTTATTTCAATGAATTGGGTCAAAAGAAGGAAAGGAATCAAGGGCATTCAGTGTTCTGAAGCAAATATGTCAAAGGACTGGGTCATCAAAAAACGTAGACCTGTAAGGAAAAAAATAGTATTACCATTACTAAAAGAATTATCTAATTCTCTAGGTGTTGAAATTAACATCCAAAATGCATTATTTGAATTTGCAGATTATGGTACGTGGAATTTAATATTAATTAACAAACTTCCAATGGCTATTGAATTAAAAAACCCAAATGGAGAAATTGTTGCTTTTCCAACATTAAAAGGAATATTAAATTGGAAGCCAGTTTTAAGGTGGGTTGCAGTTGATCGGGGCGCAATACCATTTTTACTAAATGGAGCAGATTGTATGATGGCTGGAGTTCAAGATTGCGACCCTGAGATTGTTGAACAAGATCTTGTATGGATTTGTGATGAAGTCCATAAAAAACCAATTGCTGTTGGTTGGGCTTTAACTGACGGGCCTAATATGATTGATTCAAAGTCAAATAAAGGAATCTCTACAATTCATTGGATAGGTGATGAATTGTGGAATTTAGAATTGTAAAAAAGCGGCGACTATCCCTACCGATTTACGGCAGGGATAGTCCATTACTTTGAAAATTAAATCTAAACGATTTAATCTTCTTTGCGGGATGCTGCGATTAAAGCCGCACCAAGTGCTGCAGTAATACCAACAACCAATCCAAATCCTGGAGTGGATTCTTCA
>CATFLP010000022.1 GCA_949514915.1 Methanobacteriota archaeon
TACCAATTTCATCATTTTCATTAACACCAATTAAAATCCAATTAATTTGAAAATTAAGTGTATCTGTAGTGCCACCTAATGACCACCATTGCCTATATTGAAAACATAAGTCTACATTTGAAGGCTCTAAGTCATAGATTTCAACAAATGGATTTTGTGATGATTTTAATTTGTTGACAACCTCATGAGAAGTTGGTGCAATAACTGTAAGTGGGCGTTCTCTTCCATCTAATGATAATGTTTTCAAAAATGGTAAAAGCCCCCAAGTATGATCTAAATGTCCATGTGTTAGAAGAATTGTATTTATTTTTCCCAATTTTATTCTAAAATTAGAATTTTGTGATTTTAATTTTTTATTATGATTATAAATTCTTTCTTGGAAACCTTCACCACAATCCACAATAATGGCACCTTTATTTGTATTAATTATTGAACCACTAACACTTCTACCATGTGCAGGTCTTGATGAAGAAGTTCCTAAGATATGTATCTGCATTTAACTCACCAAAGTTATTGTACAGGATTTTTTGGAATTGGAGTTTTTGGAAACCAACGAAGAATTACAATGTCATTTACTGCACGTACCCATCTCCAAGGAATCGCTACGTGGATACTGTCTTCCACAAGATCAGGTTTACATTCATTTACGAATAAATGAGTACACGTCCATTCCTTTGTTTCAACAACACAATCATGAACTGAACCAAGTAATCTTCCATCTGGCAAATATACTTGTTTTCCTTTAAGATTGGCTAAACTACCGTGGGTCACAACATTGTGTAAACGGCATGGGAAATCAATATTGCCATTAAAATCATTAAAAAAAGAATCTTTTGGCCTTATTTGCCACGATTCAAGTTAGCTTTTAGACTTGGGCGTAATTTTTCTGCACCCTTACCTTTGTTGTGAAGCCCTCTTCCTCTTTTTCCTGCACTTGTTTTGCCACGATATGCTCTACCTCTATGGGATGAACCTTCAGCTACCCAACCTAATTGTTTATCATTAATAATTGATGGATGATTAGGATCGATTAGAATTACTTCGAAGAATTTGTGTTTCCCGTCTTCACCTACCCAGTAAGAATTCAAAACTTCCATGTTTGGATAATGTCTAGCAACACGCTCTTCAGCTATACGCTGAGTATTTTTAGCCATTGTAATTTTTCGAATACCCATTTTACTAGGTTTACGTTTCATGTGAATTTTACCTTTTCTAAGACCACCACGCCGAACTCTAGTTCTAATTAGAACTACGCCTTGCTTTGCTTTGTAACCCATTCTTCTTGCAGCATCTAAACGAGTAGGTCTTTCAATTTTGCAGTTTACAGGTTCTCTACGCCATGTAGCCATTCTCTTTTGACGCACTTCAAAAGGTATGGAATCTTTAGGCCTCTTCCAGGTCTCTCTGGTGTGTTGATATAGTCCTCTTGCCATGTCGATACCTCCTTTGTCGCAACTTGGCGACCAACCACCCCTTTATGACCGTTGTCTATACTATTCTTCTTCTGAAATCATAGATTCTACATCATGAAGCATGTCTTCGAGAGTGGAAATATTGTCATTATATTCAATTTTTTGAGCAACTTGCAAAGGTACAGGCATTGTACTTGAGATAGTCTCATATTCATTTCTAAGCATTATAATTTCAGCGCGAATTCTTTTCATTGCCAAAGAAAGAGCAGAGTCATATGTTTTTTTATCTAAAAGTCCATTTTCATAGTGAGTCAATAGTCTTTCAAGAATTGATAATACATCTTCATCTGTATTAACTAAACTTCTACCACCTGTACCTTCTTTCATTGTGTAAAATAATTGAGACATAGTCGCCGCTAAACTACCGACCAAACCAATACCAACTAGCATCAAAAATGCAGCAACAATACGAGAAAGAGGATCCACTGGAGAATAATCACCGTAACCAACAGTTGTAGTTGTAACAATGGCCCACCACATTGCATCTCCAAAAGAATTGATCATTCTATCACATTCCCCAGGCATATTGGACAACTCTATTTTTTGGCCGAATTCGTTTACCGTGGTACATAAAGCATCATATTCTTGAGATTCAAAGATATATACGAAAAATCCGCCAGCAACAATTAAGGTAAGTACGATTGTAAGCAGATGTAACATTTGTTTCTCAACAGTAACCTTGTTTTTTCTCCTCGCCATTCCGATTAATCTTAAGACACCTGAGAATGCTCTAACCAAACGAAGTAACCTCAAACCACCAAGTGAAGCTAAGAATGGGATTGCTGTAACAAACATTGGAATTAATCCAAGAAATTCCCACCAATGTGTTTTCCACCACCATTCTTTATCAGTACATCTATCGTAATCATCCCGTAAATCAGCGAGAAAAATACAAATTAAAAGTAAGTCAGAAAATGCTAAAAACATCCATTTTAAATCTTTATCTTGAATAATATCAAAAATAGTTCTTTCACTAAAATATTCTAAATCATAAACAATAAT
Organism: Methanobacteriota archaeon; assembly: GCA_949514915.1. Taxonomy (GTDB): domain Archaea; phylum Thermoplasmatota; class Poseidoniia; order Poseidoniales; family Poseidoniaceae; genus MGIIa-I. The sequence goes on from CATFLP010000022.1 coordinate 2,475, forward strand.
TGCGATGTTTGCAATTGTTAGTAAGAAAATAAGATAGTCATTTGCCCACCAAGGCTGTTCTTCAGTGATATATTTTTCATCAACATCTGTTTCAGCCATACATTCCCTATAAAGAAATCATTTTTGAGTTTTTTTATTTTTTAATATTTTCATGAGTAGGATTTCATAGTGTTAAGTTTACGCCTTGTTATGTCCAGAGGAGATGCTCCACTCAGGCGTTTAATTAAGCACATGAGTTCTCATCGAAAGACTGTATGGTTAGCATCAATTTGTAGTGTTGTAAATAGATTATTTGATCTTGCCCCTCCAGTTCTAATTGGAGCAGCAGTCGATGTTGTTGTTAGAGGAGAAGGGTCATTTATCTCTGCATTAGGAGTTGCTAATGTACATCATCAATTATGGTTATTAGCAGCAATCACATTTGTTATTTGGGGTTGCGAGTCATTATTTCAATATCTTTACGGAGTGTTGTGGAGAAATCTTGCACAGACTGTACAGCATGAGCTAAGATTGGATGTTTATGGACATATACAGAATTTAGAGATGGGTTGGTTTTTAGAGCAATCTAAAGGGAATTTAATGGCAATAATGAATGATGACGTCAATCAACTTGAACGTTTTCTTGATGAGGGCGCAACAGATTTATTGCATGTTGCAACTACAGTTATAGTGATTAGTGCATTATTTTTTATCATCGATTGGAGGGTTGCATTATTTTCTATTGCACCAATCCCATTGATATTATGGGGGTCGTTTCGTTTTCAATCACGAATTGCTCCAAGGTATGCAGATGTACGAATCAAAGCAGGAAATATTGGTACTTTATTAGAAAATAATCTTACAGGAATAACTACAATCAAAAGTTTCACAGGCGAGGAAAAAGAATATGAAAGATTAAAACAAACTTCTGAAGCTTATTGTGAATCTAATCGAAGTGCAATAAAACTTAGCGCAAGTTTTGTGCCATTGATTCGAATGGCAATACTTATTGGATTTACTGCAACATTACTTTATGGTGGTGAATTAACATTAAATGGAACAATTGAAGTTGGTGAATTTAGTATTCTAGTATTTATGACTCAAAGGTTATTATGGCCATTGACAAGATTAGGGGCAACATTTGATCTTTATCAAAGAGCAATGGCTTCAACAAATAGAGTACTTGATTTATTAGAAACAGAAATATCAATGCAAGATGGAACTCAAATATTGTCAGACGTCAAAGGAGAGATTCATTCTGAATCCTTGAGTTTTTCTTATCCTGAAAGAAATAATACTCTTGAAAATGTAGAAATTCATATTCCTGCGGGATCTACTGTTGCGATTGTAGGCCCTACAGGTTCAGGAAAAACAACATTAGTACGTTTATTGTTAAGGTTTTATGATCCTAGTAATGGTTCAATAAAAGTTGATGGAATTGATGTACGTAAGATTAAATTATCTTCATTAAGAGAATCCATTGCTTTAGTTAGTCAGAGAGTGACTTTATTTCCAGAAAGTGTTAGAGAAAATATTCGTTATGGTAATCAAAATTCAACAGATAAAGAAATTGAACAAGCAGCAATGATAGCAGAGGCTATGGAATTTATTGATTCACTTCCAAATGGCTTTGAGACGAAAATTGGTGAAGGAGGATACAAATTATCTGGAGGACAACGTCAGAGATTATCTATTGCTAGGGCAATTTTGAAGGATGCTCCTATTCTAATTTTAGATGAAGCAACTTCATCAGTAGATAATGAAACAGAAGCTGCATTACAACGTAGTTTAACTCAAATTAGTGAGGGTAGAACAACATTGATTATTGCTCATAGGCTTTCAACAATACGTAATGCTGACAATATATATGTTCTTGAAAACGGTAAAATTATTGAATCAGGTAGCCATGAAACTTTAATTTCTGCAGGTAAGATGTATAAACGCCTTTGGGATGTTCAAACAGGTATGCAATAGTCAATAATGGTTAAATCTAAAATTATGGAGGGTAGGTTATGGAATCTTCAGAACGTTTTAGATTATCCATAAATTGTTTGACTTACTTTTCATTTGGATGGTTGATATTAGGATGGTTAACTTGGGTAACTAATGGTTGTAAAGCGATTATGCCATTTATCTCTGATATAGATCTCTATCAACCTGGTGATACAATTTTTACAGTGGGGGCAATGGGAAGCGGAATTCTTGCAGCATGGTTTCTTTTCGAACTTCACGCTCTCAGGCACAAAATGATTGTCAAAAAGTCATATGGTGCATTTTGGGTAGTTTTCAATTATGTGGCTTTAGTTCCAGGGATTGTTGCAGCAGTCTCTTGTTTCAGAATTGGTAATGCACCTTGGAATGTAGATTTTATAGAACATGGAAGTTACGCCACAGATATATTCTATGGTGGAATATATTGGGGAATTTTATCTACAATATTAACCATTAAATTATTCAAAGGTCATGAAAGTTTTTTGAAAATAATCTCAATAAGAGTATTTACTGCTTCCGTTGCTGTAATTTCTTTATGGCAAATGATTGCTACAGTTGCGGTAGTTTGGGTCGAAGACTTTGATTGGGATACTTGGAAGGAATTAACAAATAATATGCAAGATTTTTGTACAAATAATACATATCCTTTGTTAAATGAAGGAGCGTTATGGGAATGGACTTTAATTGGTGCTATTTTAGCAACAGTATTGACATTTAAACCCGAAATAAAATTATTAGTTTCAGAAGAAGAATAAAGGCGTGAATTTTATGGAATTACCACAAAAAATAATGTCTGATAAAACATTCAAGATAATTTTAATTTTAGGAGTTTTTGTAGTAATGGGCACTTCAATAATTACTCAAGTAATGTTACAAACAGGAGAAAATATTAGAGGTAACCCTGTAGATCTTTCAGATCAAATAATTGATACAAATTTACCAACAGATGACTATTTCAAATCTTTACTTTATTATCCGAATGGTTTGCCACCATATATTTCTTCAGGTGGCGTTTATTCTCCTGAAATTTCAATATTCAATTTGGGATTCAAAATTGCGGGAATATTGTTTATATTAATTGGAATTGAGGTTTTTTTACGTACAGCTTCGAGTTTAAATAAAGAAGATAAATATGAGAAAAAATACAATAATCTCTCATTAATGTGTTCGATAATCTCTGGAATTTCTTTATTTTTATTAACATACTTCCCATTTGATAAGAAATTAATTATGCATGTTAATTTTGCAATTTTAATATTTATTTCAATAGCAATATGGGTTTATGCATTTATGAGATCTAGAAAGAAGATAGATTCTAAAATTGAATTTAGGGGTCAAAATTTGAATTTGATTAGAAAGAAAATTGCATATTTTGGAATTTTTTCATTTTTCTTTATGGCTACTTTTGTAGGGTTAAATATGCAATCAATTGGAGCTATAGGCGAATGGTGTTTGATGATTTCAGGACAACTTCAAACGCTTACTTTTATTCCTAACATAAATAATAATAAATAATTGTAATCTTGAGTATTATTCATTAGTTTGTAGCAACTCAGGATGACAATGTCTGAATCAAAAACACGTACCATGCAGGAATGGTTAGATGCTTATGGGGTATCGCATCAAAACCCACTAAACAAAAAAATACATTGGATTTGCGTACCATTGATTTTCTTATCTATTGTAGGTTTATTATGGTCAATTCCAAAACCTTGGAATGTTGATTATTTGTGGTTGAATTTTGCAACTATTGCAGTAATCCCTGTTTTTTTGTTTTATGCCAGGTTATCTTTTCCTTTAACAATTGGAATGATGTTGTGGTGTTGTTTTTGTTTTTTATTTTGCAACTTTTATAATCAATTTATTGAATTCCCACTTTGGCAAACCTCAATAATTGTTTTTATTTTAGCATGGATAGGTCAATTTTATGGGCATAAAATAGAAGGTGTAAAACCTTCCTTTTTTGAAGATTTACAATTTTTAATGATAGGCCCAGCATGGTTAATGAGTTTTATTTACAATAGACTTGGGATTCGTTATTGAAATTCATTTTTGGTGAATAAAATGGAATATGAAAATATTTTATTATCGGCTTTATTTGCAGGTTTAGTAGCTATATTTGCCACAATTGTTATAGAAAAATTCGGAGGAATTATTGGGGGAATTATTGGTACAGTGCCAACTACTATTGTTCCCGCAGCAGCATTTATTTGGATTGCTGATTCAAATCAATCCTCGTTTGAATCATCAATGGGAATGGTTCCCGTTGGTATGTTGTTAAACTCATTTTTTTTATGGTTATGGAGATTTACACCACAAAAAATTCCAGATTGGAATTTTCCAATTAGACTTAGTGCTATAGCAACAATTAATCTAATTTTTTGGTTTTTAGGTGCAGCTATTGCAGTAACTATATTTTCAGACGTGGACCCAATACTTGTTGGTGGCTCAGCACTTGGTTTAGGTTTGATTTTTGGAAGATGGGCAACACGAGGTTTTCACCCAGCACCATCTGGTAAAAATAAGGTGAGTTTAGTGGTTTTATTTTCTAGGGGAATCGCTGCTGCAATTGCCATAGGAGTCGCTGTTTGGTTATCTCAACAAGGTTCTCCTTTGTTGGCTGGTATTGCATCAGTTTTCCCTGCAATATTCTTGACAACTATGGTTGCACTTTGGATTTCACAGGGTGAAAAGGTTCCTAGTGGTGCTGTAGGGCCAATGATGTTAGGTTCGATGTCTGTAAGTTTGTATGCTTTAGCAGCAACAATATTCATACCTTTAAATGGAATAATTATAGGATCTTTGATATCTTGGTCTGTGTCTTTATTATTTATTTCAATGCCAGTTGCATTTGGCTTTCATCTTAGTTCTTCATTTTCCAAAAATTCAGAGTTGTCCAAACAAATTTAATTCGATTTTCTATATTTTTGTTGTAAAAACTCCAATTTAATTATATGGTGTCTGTTAATATAACTACACGATAGCCATGCAAATGTCCCCTTTTGAATTTATTTCTGTCTTTGTATCGTTGATTGTTGGTTTTGCCCTTGCACATATTCTTAGAGCAGTATCAGATTTGTATGAGATTCGTGAAAGAGTCAAAACATACTGGCTAAATTCATTATGGGTAGTTACAGTAATTATGTGGTCTATTTTCACATGGTGGGGATTATGGATGCTTTCTATTGATTTATTAGAGTGGACTTATGCTCAATATTGGCTTATTGTAATCAATATATCATCTATTTATTTCTTTACAACTTTGGTTTTACCTAAGGCAACTGATGAGGGAACAATTGATCTAGAGAGTCATTATTTTTTAGTACACAAAGCATTCTTTTCCGTTGTCGCTTTTTCTTTGTTTAGTTCCGCTGTTGTGAATTATTCACTATTTGGTCAACCTTTGATTGGCCCGATGACAATTATGCCATGTATTGTAGGATGTGCTGCAATAGGAGGAGCACTTACAGATTCTAGATTATATCACAAGTGTATTAGTGTTTTTATGTTCATAATGTTCATTGCATTCCAACTAACCGATGTCACAATTATTGAGTATTCACCGTAAAGATATTCATAAAGTGCCGATTCAAGCAACCCATAGTTATGGTGACTATAGCGGACGTGGAAAAGGCCCAGCAAGCATGGGGAGATGGAATTGTTGCAATAGCTACAGCACATAGTTCGGGTATGGACTATGTTGAAAGAGCAAGACATCACATTAAATCTTTGTATGCATATGACATTGGAACTGTTTTGTTCAAACCGACCTTTGCAGCAAAGGAGCAGTTCCGCTCAACTTTTGAAGGAGCGTTATCTTATTTTGTTGCAGAGAATGGTGTATGCCCAGAGGACAATGGCTTTGCTATTAAAAATTGGACAAATGTACGTTTCGAGAATGAAGACATTGTGATTAATGGAACAACTGCCATGGCTATGGGAAACTATTTTTTTACGACATCGGAGGGAGAAGAAGTCAAAGTTGAGTTTTCTTTTGGATATATTGTTGATTCTTCAGGAGATTTACGTATCCACCTACATCATTCATCTATGCCCGTAAGTATTGATTGATTTATTGTTCAAATACGTGCTTTGAGATTGAGTAGCTTATTCGTCATTCAAGAAAATAATGGCTGAAGTACCAGGATTTCCTTTAACAGGATAAATCTTTGATTTAATCCCTCTATCTGTTAATGAATTTTGTAATGAACCACCTCGAATGTAGGTTTTGATTTTGTCACCACTGTTAAATCCATGAATCAAATATAACCCTGCCAACCCTCTTTCTGCTGCGATATTCAATTGATCTTTGATTTTATCCTTAGCCTGCCACAAAGCTAAATCGTGTAAATCAACTCTCAAAACCTCGCCAAGACTCGTCTTAATTGTCGCCACAGGTTAAATTATAATTTCTTTATTCAAAGGGGTTTCGGATAATCCCTTGCAACTTATCCGAATCGGTTAGACTAGACATCAAATCATGCCATCGGCATCTTTCAGTAATTTCCTATACATCGTGAAAGTGACTATGCTATCAACAGCAATTCCAGTCCCAAATAACAGAGCAATAGAAGTTAATGTAGGGCTGAAAACATCTGCTTGGAAGAGCAAGAATGCTGTTCCATAAACGCTAACATTGGTGATAATTGATTGATAGGCCAAAAGTTCTGTTCTTCCTTTGCCATAGAATACACTGTCCATCAGAGTGTTGTAACTGTATAAGATGTAAAATGGCAACAAAATTAGTACTAATCCAATCACCTTCTCATAATCTCCAATATTCATTACTCCAGACATGAATGAATCCCAAATTGGAATGGTGAATATCCACAGCACACACATTGCAGTTGCAATTCCGAAATATGCGAAGGTTTTCTCTTTGTGATCCATTGTTTCGGGTCTTGATGTATCCTGTTTCAGTAAATCTGCGAGTGGGAAGAATGGAAGTAGAAGCCAGCCCCAAATGAAACCATTTGCCACCCAATAGGTGCCTTGCTCTTCTACTACATTCATCATCCTAACAATGAATAGCATGTAGAACAAGTTCCTAACGAATGAATCAATTCCAGAGAACTTTCCAACATTCCACCATTCTTTCATCCATGAATAATCATAGTTTGATTTCCAATCAGATAAGTTCATGTCCATTTTTCTAGAAAATACAATTCCAGCGTAGATTAGACTGAAAAATGAAGCGATTGCATTCGAGTAAGCAATTCCATTTACTCCGAGTTGTAATGAGAAATCGAGTGAGCTGAGAAATAGGCTGTCAAAGAGAATTGAGAAAAATACCTGAATTGCTAAAATCGCATAAATGTGAATACGCATATCCATTAGGATGAATACAATAATCAAGAATCGAACTAATGAAAATAAGGTTGAGCCAAACATTTCGAGTCTGATATATGTTGCAGTTGCATCAATCGTATCGGGGTTTTGAGCCATCCATTCTACCAATTGATTTGCAAATAATAGAATGAAGATTGTGAATGCAATATACAAACCAAAAGTCACTGCCATTCCAGTTCGCACTCTGTTGATTGTTTGCTCCTTGTTTGCAATTGTAATCCCAATGCAATAGAAAAGAGGCAAGATCAAGGCTTCTTGAATCACCTCAAGCATTAGATTGACCCATGCTAACTGAGAGGCTATGTTGAATCCCCAATCACCAGGTAAATCACCAAGGAAATTTATTCTCACAGTTGTATAAACAGTCGGCAATACTGCTGTAACTAATAGAGCAAGATACAGTTTCCAATTGAAGCGACCAAGAGAATTTGACATGGTAGTCTTGAATTCCATGATTTTAGCAGAACGACTTCAGCCGATAAGGTTCTCTGATGCAAAGGGGACCCCTCTGTATCGTATACGATAACAAGGGTACCCATTGAAAGGACGGGGGTCGCAAGGGGGCCCCTTGTGTTCAAACTAACTTCATCAGCCTTAATGTCTCA
>CATFLP010000023.1 GCA_949514915.1 Methanobacteriota archaeon
AACTGAAATTGAAGATGCTAATCATTCTCATAATAATTTATCACAACATAGATTGAAAACTCCCAATGCACATCTAATTGATTATCATAATTTAAATTGTGATGGAAATGTAAAACCTCCTGCAGAATTAGATAATGTCGCTGGAAGACCTTGTGATGATGCTTACAAAAACATAGGGCCAACGCCAGGGGATAATTCTGAAGTTTCTATTGAAGGAAATTTTGCAGAAGATTGTGTAATTACTGCTGATTCAAGTAGTCCTTCAGGAGTTATTGGTGGATGTTATGCATATGTTTCGAGTTATAATCAATTTGAGATATTAGATATTTCCAAACCTAATGATATTAAATTACTTTCAACATATTATGCAGAAGTTGCAAGAATTATTGATATTAAAGTAACTCCTGATAATAATTGGGTTTTAATTAATCACGAATTAACAAATAGTGAGTTGGATCCTATTCCTAACGATGATGATGCTAATTCAGGAGCTAATAGATTAGATGTTGTTTATGTTGGTGATAAAAGCTCACCAATAAAAGTTGCAGAATGGAATAATCCCCCAGCTGGGTTCCATAATCAAGACTTACATGTTTATTGTGACTGGGAAGGTGCATTCCATCCAGATGAAGAATGTAGTTTATTTTTATTTGGCGCAGATCCTTACCCTGAAATGATGGAAGGTGATAGTGGTGTTTATTACAAAGGCACTCAAATATTCTATGTTCCGTTAGGCCTTGAGTCTTGGTTACCTAATCTAAATGATGAGCAGCAAAATACTAGTAGAGAAATTATCCGATGGGGAGGTTATTCTCCAGAACCAGATACTACATGTGGAGGGTCAATTTTTAATCATGATAATGTATTTCATGAGCATCCAATTACTGGTCAAAAATTATTGTATATTTCTTATTGGGGAGCAGGACTAAGAATTGTAGATGTTACTAATCCTCCTGTAATTCCAGATCCTGAAGGTGTAAATTGGCCTCAAAATTATGAAGTTGGCCGTTGGTTAGGTTGCCCCACTGATAATTCTGGATGGTATGGACCTGATGGAGGAGGACATGCTGGAATGAGTTCTGATGAATGGTTAAATGCTGAACTAGGAAATGATAATATTCACTATGCAGTACCATATGATCATTTAATCTGTAATGGGATTTATGAGGAAGATCCTGTTTCTGAGTGGCCTGATGAATGTGGAACTGGTCCTGATGATCCTGAGTTTGGAATTAATTGGAGGCATTTCACTATTATTGCTCCTGAATACGGAAGTAATGCAAACCATACAGGATTTGTTTGGACTATTGACACCACTGATCCTGCTAAACCATTCTTAGTTAGTAAGTGGAAGCTTCCTGGTCAAAGCATCTTGCCTGATGGAACTGTTCATGACAATCACTACATCCCTGGTGGATATATATTCAGTCCACATAATGGAGATACTGGATTACGTGGTCATGTCTATTGGACACACTACCACGCGGGTACTTGGGTAACAGACCATGGGAAAATTTGGGATGAATTAGTATGGGAAAATGGAACTGCACAACCTGAAATAGGTTTTCCTGCAATTAAAGAATTAGCAGAAACAAAAATAATTGGATATTACCTTCCCGCTGGACCTGAATGGATGAATCAATCTGGCATTGATGCTTTAGAATATGATATGGCTGATTGTTGGGCTTCTTGTATGATTCCTTTTGATTGGGGATTACAATTTGATCCTAGAGGATATGTAGTTATTTCTGAAATGGTTTCGGGAATATATATTGTTCAATTTGATGAGGATAAGGATGCTAGATTTGACTATCCTGCCCTTTGGGTTGCCAGTGATGAAGAATAATTCTATGATTTGATTCGGAAGGGTGCTCTTGTCATTTAGAATTTGTTCGTTTTGCCATAGTATCAGAGTTTATCCATATATGGGTTTTATGACTGGTCCACAATATCAATGCCAGGAATGTGGAGAGATCTCTCCTTTTGTAATTGAGTTTGAAAATGAAGAAGATTACAATGCATTTTTATTGGAAGAAGAGTAATTTTATTTTCGTCAACTTCAACATGTAATAAGTATTCGGGCCTATCATGGGAAGAGTTGAATACCATGCATTGTTACTAATTTTATTATTTTTAAATGCATCAATGGTTGGTTGTTTTGCTAATGATGATGGAAGTGAAATTTTAGATGCTGATGCCCTCAATATTGCACCTGATCCATTAACTGCAGGTATTTTTCAAAGTGTTTACTTCAAAGCTGATGAGGCAATGAGGGTGTTAATTCCATATTTGGTATTACAACCTACCACTGGATATGTGCAAAATGGTACTGTTTTAGATTTGGGAGAAAATGAAGAGTCAGAAATTGTAATCCTCATACCTCCAAGAATTGACTCTTTTGTTGTATTAATTGGGGAACCTGGAAGAGAATATTTTCCAATCAGAGAAGGAAATATATCATGGGCAA
>CATFLP010000024.1 GCA_949514915.1 Methanobacteriota archaeon
ACCACAATTATTGAAGAGTTATTATTGCTGATATAATTTAACACTTCAGATTGTACTTTTTCCTTTGTTTTCTCGTCTAATTCACTGAGAAATTCATCAGCTAAAATTAATCTTGGTTTTTGTGCTAATGTCCTTGCAGTAGCTACTCTTCTTCTTTCACCGCCAGATAATTTTCTAACAATTTTATATTTGTAACTTGAAATTCCTAGGGCATCTATTGCGGTTAATGCAGTATCTTTCGCCATTGATGGAGAGAATAAAGAAAAGGAGAAGGTAAGGATGAGAAAAATAATTGAAATCAATAAGGGACTCAAATATAGAAGAGTGTTATTCCAAGTTGAAAAACTATATCCAATTATTGAAAATGTAAATAACAAACAAAAAGATAGTGTGAAAATGTTAAATTTAGGCCATAATTTATTATGGCCTGCATTAGCACCTAACATAACATTATGCATAACTGTTGCATGTCTAACTAAACCTAGGTTTTGGGGTATGTAGCCTAATTCTCCTCTTTTACTAGGGGCTAAAACTTCACCTGAGATTGGTTTAATTAGTCCCGCTATTGTTTTGAGTAAAGTGGTTTTTCCTATACCAGATTCGCCTGTTAAAACTATAATTTCACCAGGAAATGCCTTAAACTCACCAATATCAATTAGAATGTTTTGGGCATCATACCCAATACTTACATTCTGAAGATTTATTAGGGGGGTGTTTTCTTCATTATTAATAAGAAAAGCACCCCCACATATTTAATCTTCAAGAGGAGACTATATCAAACTTAGTTTCAAAATATGTTGAGATTCCAGGTATATTTGAAATTAAATCTGAGTAGCTTCCAAGGTGTTGTTGAGATGTCACCGTAACTAATCCTGGAGTATTCAAAATATTGTCTAATATTTGATCTCCACATGTGTTTTTTGGTGAATCTGAATCAACTTGGTGTGTTGTGATATCATAACAACCAGTATATGTATTACCCATTACTGTCATATTTTCCACATATTGTTCATTATTTAATGAAAGAAGGGCATTAAGTATAGCTGTCCTTGTTTGGATATCTATCCTATCTGGGTTATACATTACTGGGTGGCTTGGTGCTTTCCCAAACATAGGTAATGCAACATATTGATCCATTGCTAAACACCAATCTTCATTTTCGGTTGGATCCTCGTTATCACAATAAGATGCTACAGTACTATCTTTTGCAAATGCAACATCGCCTGTTCCATCAGATAAACATTTTACTGCTCCACTATATCCATAATATGGTGTTCCAGAATCTGGAATTGATGCATCATCACTAAAGAAATTGAATATTGTATTTCTTAATGACTCGATGTCTGTTGGATCTCCTATAACCTCAGCATATCCATTACCAATTAAATATCCCATTGGTAATAACATACCTGCTGATTTTAACCATCCTGTGTGACATGATGTTTTACCTTCTAATAATGCAAATGGATCTGTTGTTGGGTCATCATCTAAATGAGCTGCTGCCATTTCACTATCTGCTTTTACCCACGCATGTGCATTGTAATGTGTTCTTCCGTCAGACTTTTGGTCTGCAGCCATAGCTGCTAATCCATATTCTTTCCAACCAACCCATGATGCTCCTCCATCCATGAATGCAATATCTGCATTTCCAAATCTTAAAGCTTCAATAATTGCGCCTTCAGAACTAACTGGGTAAAGTTCAACAGTTACTCCCATTTTATCTGCTAAATAATCTGCTAAAATTTGTGGATTTTCGTCTGGATTTTCATAATCATCTTTGACTTCATATGCAATTACGATATTGTCAACTGTTGGTGTCATTAAATCATTAATTGTGTATTTGTCATTATAATATGCTGAAATTCCTGGAATTGCTGACAATACAGCAGAATAGCTTCCTAAATGTGTTTCTGTATCTGTTTCAACTATTCCTGGTGTACTTAATACATCAGACAATATTGCTGCTCCATCTACATCATCCTTCATTTCAACTAATGCTGTAGTTACTTTATTCACTAATTCTTCATCCATATATTGAGGGTTATACATTACTGGGTGACTTGGGGATTTCCCAAATTCTGGCAATGCAACATATTGATCCATTGCTAAACACCACTCTTCATTTTCAGTTGTGTCTTCATTATCACAATAAGATGCTACAGTACTATCTTTTGCAAAGGCAACATCACCAGTTCCATCTGATAAACATTTTACTGCTCCACCATATCCATAATATGGTGTTCCAGAATCGGGAATTGAAGCATCTTCACTAAAGAAATTCAAAATTGTATTTCTTAGTGTTTCTACATCATTTGCGTCACCGACAACATTAGCATACCCATGTCCAATTAAATATCCCATAGGCATCAACATACCTGCCGACTTTAACCATCCTGTGTGACATGATGTTTTACCTTCTAATAATGCAAATGGATCTGTTATTGGATCATCATCAAGATGAGCTGCGGCCATTTCACTATCTGCCTTTACCCATGCGTGTGCACTGTAATAAGTACGGCCGTCTGATTTTTGATCTGCGGCCATAACCTCAAGATCGTATTGTTGCCAACCTACCCATGCACTTCCTCCATCCATAAATGCTAAATGTGCGTTACCGAATCTTAATGCTTCTAATGCTGCACCTTCAGAATCTATTGGGTATAATGAAACATCCATAGTTAATTTAGCACTAAGATAGTCTGCTAAACGTTGTGGGTTTTCATCAATATTTTCATAATCATCTTGTACTGAATATGCAATATTTAATTTTTCAAGCACTGGATCTGTAGTCGTATCATTTGTTGTTGTATTGTCTGTTGTTGTAGTATTAGTTGAATCTTCAACAACTGTATCTTCTCTAATCAAATCATCGTCTGTTCCTGTGCATCCAGCAAATACTGAACATACAATCAATATAGCCATCAATATTTCTTTTCCTATTTTCATTTTAATCTCTCATTTTTAGGTGTGCCTAATTTAGGTGTGCCTAAAACGGTCTGCCGGGCATCGACTATATAATATTTAGGCGTCCCTAAAAATTATAATAATAAAACATCTATTTGGGAATTTATTTCATATTTGATATGCGGATATATTATCGCAATTCCATTATGAGTTGTTAAACTTCGTAAATTTCCTGAGCCTTGGTGGGTCTTAGTATATGCAATTAATCCTTCTTCATTATTTTCAACTAAAACTCTAGGAAAAACTAAAAAATCTTTTTTATTCTTTATTTCTTCAGTTAATTTTGCTTTGATTATTTTTTCTTTGGGCCCTTTAGAATTTGTAATATATTTTAACCATGGATTAATTAACATTTGAAAAACAACTGAAGAACTAACTGGGTTTCCAGGTAAACCAAATAATGGGGTTTCTCCCCAAAGACCAAATAATGGGGGGGAGCCAGGTTTAATTTTAATTCTCCAAAATAATATTTCACCTTCTGTTTCCATTAATTTTCTAACAATATCTAAATCCCCCATAGATACCCCTCCTGAAGTAATTATGAGATCAGATTCGAGTGCTGCATTATTCAACTCAATTCTTAGTTTCTCAATTGAATCTGGAATTGCTTTTTTCCGAATTGGAATATGTCCAATTTCTTTAATCAACCCTTCTAAAACATAACTATTTGATTCGTATATTTGCCCTTTTTTAATTTCTAAGCCCGGGGGAATGAGTTCGTCTCCTGTGGAAATTATTGAAATTTTTAATTTTTTAATTACTGAAATTTTTGAGTGGCCGGAGGTTGCTAATAAACCAATATTATGGGGGGTTAAAAATGTCCCTTTTGACAGAATAAGTTCGTTTTTTGTTAAATTTTCTCCTTTAAGGCGTATATAATTAGGAAAGCTGGGGCAATAAAGTAGAACTTTCCCATCGACTTCTTTGGTTTTTTCAATCATAATTATTGAGTCGGCTCCTTCAGGAATTGGTGCGCCAGTCATAATTTTTGCAGCAGAACCAGAAGTTAATTTTTTAATTGGGGGGTGCCCTGCTGAAATAAAATCAATTATTTCTAATTCAATTGGATTTTCTTGTGTGGCTGAAATCGTATCTGAAAAAATTACAGCATAACCATCCATACTAGAATTATCAAAAGGTGGATCATTTACCAAACTATAAACATCTTTAGATAATATTCTATTGTATGAATTTTCAATATTTACTTCTTCTTCTTCTATTGGTATTTTTATTGATTGAGATAATGATTTGGCTTCATTTAAAGAAATAAAATAATTTGAAATTGAAGGATGGGGCATAATGTCTCGTTAAAGTTTATTTTAATAATGTTGATTAATTAAAATTAAATCGAGAAGATGTGGAGATGGAGTTTTTCTTCGTTTGTTTGGGATTATTTTTAATTTCAATTTTGTATTCTAGTGTAGGTCATGGAGGTGCTTCGGGATATTTAGCTGTTCTTTCTTTGAGTGTTTATGGAACTTTTGGGAATAGTTGGTTAAAACAATATGCTTGGTGTTTAAATTTAGTTGTTGCTGCTATTGCTTTTTACCATTATTATAAAGCTGGATATTTTAACAAAAAATTATCATTGCCTTTCATTATAGGTAGTATTCCTTTTGCAATACTTGGTGGATTTCTTAAAATAGATGGTGTAATCTATGACTCTTTACTTTCTATTACATTAATATGGGCAGCGTATAAATTATATCAAACAAAAAAAGAGGATTTGGAAACAAAAAATGAGATTCCAAATTTGAAAGTTGCAATTCCAACGGGTGCGGGTATTGGCTTTGCTAGTGGGATTATTGGTGTGGGTGGTGGAATTTTTCTTTCTCCAATTATTTTACTTAAAAAATGGGCTGACCCAAAAACTGTAGCTGCTACTTCTGCTTTGTTTATTTGGGTTAATTCCTTCGGGGGATTATTTGGTGCTGGAATTTCTAATCAATTAAATCTTGATCTGAAAATATTATTGCCATTTGTTTTGGTGGTTTTATTTGGGGGATATTTGGGGTCAAAATATGGTTCAAAATTAAATAATTCTACAATAAAATTATTATTAATAATTGTATTATTAATTGCTGCTTTAAAGAGAATTTTAGAATATTTATGATAAATTTTCATAAATTAATTATGACGGAATAAATGGGGTGGAGGTGAAACTTTTGGTTGTATTATTGAAATTTCTCCTTCCCAATTTTTGTTTTGTGAGGGTATTGGTTCTTCCCAAATATTTACTGGTTGTTTTTTACGTCTTTTAACTGTTCTAATAACTAATTGTAATGATAAAAAGATAAGAATTCCACTCAAAATATAGATTAGATCATTCATGTTGCTCAATGTTTATTCAACATCAAGAGTATTTGAATGGTTGTTTAACTCCATAAAAAAATTAACCAAATTTTTCTTCGTGTTCGCAATGTGGACAAATTATTGAATATTTTGCTCTTTTTGGTTTTGGAACTTGCATAACAGCTCCACATAATCCACACTGATGTTTGATAAATTCTGGCTCTTTAGTAACTTTTTCTTCTACATTGATCATAGAGGTGTTACTGCTTGATGTCCACCCAGCAGAGGTGTTATATCCATCATCTATATCTGAAATTTTTGAGGATTTTAAACTTAATTTTATCTTTTTCTTAAACCTAAATTTTTTCTTTTTAACTTTCTTTTGTTTCTGTGGTTGTGGTGGTGGCATTGGCATACCTGGTAAGGGTAAGGGGCGTTTTCCCTTTTTCACTCGTGTTTTTTTCCTACGCTTCATTGCCACGGTATCATACAACCTCAGATGATTTGTGTATTAGATTCTATTGTTAAATATAAAATAATATACAATATAGGATTTGGGAAAATAATGTGGGTGAAAAATTGAGTTGGTTTACTAAAACTAAACAAAGGGTTTTGGGAAATC
>CATFLP010000025.1 GCA_949514915.1 Methanobacteriota archaeon
ATTGGACATTTGAAAAATTAGAAAAAATGTTTAAAGATGCTGGATTTAATACAATTTACCATTCAGGCTTTGGACAATCTCTTTCTCCTCCATTAACGAATACAAAAATATTTGACAATACACATCCAAAAATGTCATTATATCTGGAAGCCAGAAAAGAATAATTACATCCGTTTGATTCATAGGCATGTTATACACAGCAGTGTTTATCGCGAGGGATTAAGATGAGTGAAGAATTGATGAAAGAAGCAATTGAAATGTTTAGAGATGGCAATTTAGAAGGTGCCGTTTCAAACCTTGAAGAAAAATTAAAAAGTAATTCAGACAATGCTGAATTACACCATTCATATGCAGAATTTGCAAATATGCTCAATATGGAAGCACAAGATGATGTGATTCCTGGTGGAAAAATCATGATGCATTACAAAAAAGCAATGGAAATGGATGAAGAAAATGATGAATATATTGCTGATTTCGCTAGTTTTGCACTTGAATGTAGAAGAATTCCAGTCGCTGTAAAAGAATTTCAAAGGTATGCAAAAAGATTAGAGTTAGCTGATATTCCAGTAGATGATGTATTGTATATGGCTGCTAGAAATATTGTAGACAGTATTGAAGTAATGGATCCTGAAAAGAAAAACCCAATGGTTCAACCATGGTTAAAACAAGCACTTGTTTGGTCAGTAGGCGGTCTAGGTTATTCTCCAGAAGATGCTATTGAATTAATGTCAAGTGATTCCTAATTGTGACTAATTATGAAAGTCGCCATAACGTTTTCATATTTAGGAGGCGAATATCATGGTAGTCAAATACAGCCGGAACTAAATACAGTACAGGGTGAATTAGAGAAAGCATGCAAGCGGCTGAAATGGTCACCAAACGGAGTTAAAATAAGTAGCAGAACTGATTCTGGAGTAAATGCAAGAATGAATATTGCAGTTATTGATGTACCTGATGGAATAAAACGTGATTTTCCTCAGGGTTTGTTAAAAGGATTTAATGATATTTTGCCAAAAAATATTTGCATTTATGATGCTGAAGAAATTTCTGAAACATGTAATATTAGAGCAGCAAAAATCAGAACATATAGATATAGACTAGAATTACTTGATAACTGGAATTATGACTTAAAAGTTGAAGAATTAGAAAATGCACTTAATTTATTCAAAGGTGAACATGATTTTCATAATTTTTACAAACAAGAAGATGACAGAAGTACTATCAGGGTTATTGAAGAAATTACACCATGGCTTTCTGAAGAAAAGAGAATCATAGGATTTGAAATAAAAAGCCGAGGTTTTTTATGGAATCAAGTAAGAAGAATTGCTAATTGTATTACTGGATTGTTAAATAATGATTATACAAAAAAAGATGTTGAAAAATCATTAATTAAAAATGGAGAGAAATTTGATTTTGGTTTGGCTCCATCAAGATGGTTGACTTTGTGGCATTTAGAACATGAAGATTTGTCTTCAAAAAAAGATAACCATTTTTTTGATCCACCGCCCATAACAAATTTAAATTATGATAGAAGAGTTAATTCAATACTTCTTGAATCGGAAGCAAAAAAACATCACGCATGGCTTCAAAGTGAATTTGCAATGTTACTTAAATTAAAACTTGGAAATTAAATTTCAATATTTACTAAGTCTCCATCACTTAAACCCATTGTTTTGCGTAGATATTTTGACGAGATTATTTCGACTACATCTACATGACGTGTTAAATCTGGAATTAAGATTGCAGAAGGAATGAGTTCTGAATCTGATGTTTTTATATTACATAAAATTGCATTAGCACCTCCAAAACTTTTCCCATCTCTTAAAAAACCTCTAATCCTTAATAGTTCTACTTTAGAAAGATCTATTTTTTCTGACTCAACAATTAATGATTCAGAAATTCCCAATGTATCAATTCCTGCTTTTTTCCTCATGGAAATAAATTTACTTAAATCTGATTTTTCAACATTTAAATTAAGTGTCCCTGGCCAAGCTTGTTCTCCCAAAATTGTAAAAAATTGTTCTTGATAATGTGGCTGAGCCATAAAAATTGACGCTCTTCCCAACCCACTAGAAACTGTTCCTTTAAGTCGCATTATTTACGCCCACTCATGACTTATTCATCAACTAATAGGATGAAATGATTGCAAAACTACAATGGCCGGTCTATATCTCGTAGGTTAAGTGATGGCATGCCAGGAGACAAATCATGGATGGTTGAAAAATACTCTAATCTAGTTGAACAAGGATTAGATTGGAAATTAAAAGCATTAGAAACTGCCTCAGAACCTCGTTGTATTGTAGATGGAAAACAAAATATTATGCTATGTGCTAATAATTATCTTAACCTTACTACACACGAAAAAGTAGTTAATGCAATGGTTGATGCTACTAAAAAATATGGAGCAGGTTCTGGTTCAGTTAGAGCTATTGCTGGAAATATGCAGTTACACGAAGATTTAGAATCTACTATTGCTCAATTTAAAGGAGTTGAGGCTGCTTTAACTTATTCAGCAGGATATACTGCAAATGTTGGACTAATTCCTACTTTAGTAGAGAACAAACAAGATTTAATTATTTCAGATGAGTTAAATCATGGTTCAATTATTGATGGAGTGAGATTAACTAAAGCGAGTAGAGCAGTATATCAGCATAATGATACTGATGCTCTTGAAAATATTCTTAAAGAAAATAAGAGTTCACGTAGGAAATTAATTATTACAGACGGAGTATTTAGTATGGACGGAGATATTGCCCCTTTAGATATTATTGCAGAGCTTGCAGAACAATATGATGCAATGGTAATGGTAGATGATTGCCATGGAGAAGGAGTTCTTGGAGATGGTGGAAGAGGCATAGTTGATCATTTCAAATTACAAGGTAAAATAGATTTTGAAATTGGTTCTTTTTCAAAGGCTTTGGGGGTACAAGGCGGTGTTCTTTCTGGTAGTGAAACTGTAAAAAAACATGCCATCAATCATAGTAGGTCTTGGTTACTTTCTGGAAGTCAACCACCTGGTGTTGCAGCAGCACAAAAAGCTGCAATTGAAGTATTAAGGGATGAGCCTGAACACCATAAAAAATTATGGAACAATACTGAATATTTTCGTAATGAAATGCAATCTCTTGGTTTTGATACTGGTGTTTCCGAAACACCAATTATCCCTGTAATGTGTGGGGAATCAATACTTGCAAAAAAATTATCAGAAGAATTATACAAAAAGGGTATTTTTGCACTACCTATCGTATTTCCAATGGTTGCAAAAGATAAGGCAAGAATTCGTTGTATGATAAGTTCTGGACTTACAAAAAATGATTTAGATCTAGTTATTGGTACTTTTTCTGAAGTTGGCAAACAATTAGGCATTATCTAATTATTCTTCTGAAAAATCATCTACAATTTCATTTAATTCATAATCTACTTCTATGATATTCTGTTTTTCTACATCCTCAAAAGGATTGATATTTTGTTCTATTAATTCCAGTAACCTCCATCTAGGTGCCCAAGACAAATGAACATAAACAGGACCTGGGAAAATCATCAAAAACAATCCTAAATCTTTAGACCAAGAAGGAAAATTCGACATACCAATTGAAAATGTCAATATTATTAGTCCTAAAAATGGTGATAAATAAATTATTATTCTTGGAACTGTAATTGGCATTCTTTTTGTAAGTTTAATAATTTGGGAAGATAAACCTCCCAACAAACTTAACATTAACAATAACAATAGGGAGTATAATAGCCAATTAATCAACCAAATATTCATGTCCCAATTAGATTCGTAAGCAAATGGAAGTAACAAAATTATTGATAATAAAACCCCATAAAATGCACCGATAAATACTGGATGAGAAAAAGATAAAGGCAATTTAGAAAATCTTGCAGAAAGATTACCTCCCTCTATCAATAATTTGTGCTCAATTGGGAATTCTTCTAATCTTTCTCTCCATTTTTCAATAGAAGGCACATATTTGCCCGAGTTAAATAACTTCATAAGTTAGAAGGTATCTTTTTTACAATACCATTCATTTCTTTCCTTTTGAAAGTTTGCGGAAAATTGCCCCTGGTTTAACATTTAATTCTCCAGGGGTTGTTTCTGGCCAAAAACGATCTACATCTAATTCTTCATCGTCTTCTCTAATTCTTGCACTTTCGATTTCGTCTTCATCATTATTTTGTGCATCTCTTATTGCTAATGCTAAATTTAACCATTTAATTACCTCAGTCTCTATTTTTTTTGTATTACTATCAAAAAAACTTAAAATTAATGGTGGTTTTGAAATCTCAAAAACTAATTCTTCATTTCCATCTTCAATCAAAAGTCCCCTACCATCAACATTTCTTTTTATTCTTCCTTTTCTTGGTAAAACTTCCCATTTCTCTAAAGATCTATATGCAACTTCTGCCTCATTCACATCATGTTCTTCCTCAACCCAAGGATGTCCTAAATTTACTGCTATTGAATTCATAATGGCTTTTTTACTTTGAATCTCGATTAAAAAAAGAATAAATAATGAAAATGAAGGTAAAAAAATTAAAACAAAAAGAAATAACAACTCTAATGATAGTAAAAATAAACTGGAAATTAAAAAGGAGAATGAAAATAAAACCCTCATATATGAATTTTTAATATTTTCACTACCTGATGTTAATTTACTTAAAATGACAAAGCCAACTGGCATTTTACTATCCTCCATAACATCGCCATTTCGTCAAAGTGAATAAATCTCGCCAATTAAATAACCTCTAATAAATGCAATTTTTTATTAGTTACAGCCCATGAATTCAAGAAGTAATAATCTGCAACGCCCATAAAGAGGGGCTTAGATGTTAGATTTACCTATTGGCGTCATCACTGAAAAAAGAAGAGGGGGGCCTTCGGTATTATCACTATTAGCAAAGGACTTAATTGGTTCAAAAGTAGATTCATATATCCGTACTGAGATAAAATCAACCAAAGACATCTCAAGAATTGGATATGTTGTTTTTAGAAATGGAAATCCATTAATGGCAATGTATGCAGAGGAAAAAATACAACATGCTGCTAATGCATTGGAAAAAATCGATGATGATGCTGCGGAACTAGATTGTCTTTTGACTGTACATCGAAATATAGATGTAGATTTATTGCTACAAACGTTCCCAGAATCATTATTAAATCTTGAAATAAATATGGAATTTGAAACAAAATCAGAATGGTGGAAAGAAAAAGAAATTAGTTCTAAAACATGGACAAGTTCTAAAGCACTGCCAGAACAAAAATTTCAAACTAATAATTCTCCAGAATTTGAAAGAGCTATTGAAGCAAAATTAAGAAGGTTAAAAGGTGGAAAAAGTAACGAATTATATCCTGGTCATGCATATTTGGTTGCAGATGCTAATCCCTCAAATTCATTTAAATTAGCATCGAAATTACATGAAATCGAACATGAATTAATGATTATTTCAAGACTTCCTGGTAGTAGAATTAGTGAAGAAAATAAATTGCCAAAGAAAATGTGTTATTGGTTAACTGAAAAGAAAGTAAATGATGAACAAATAATGGGGCCACAATTAGAAGTTCTATATTCTAAAATCAAAGATTTTTTCATGAATTATCCAAGAAGTGTAGTTGTACTAGATGGTTTTGAATTTCTTTACGCAATCCATGGAAAAGATCGTGCACTAGATTTCCTTAGAAGGCTAGTTGACATTGCAACTACTTCTGATGATTTAGCATTGATTCCAATAAACCTAGATGCATTTGATTCTCGTTCAAAAGCATTAATCACGCGAGAATTAGATTTACTTAATAACGAAGATATAGATGATTGGTTACTATCTCCTGAAGATTTAGAAGGGCATTTATTTCATCTTCCCGATCAACAAGAAATATTGTGGGATGAAGAATTAAAAACGAAAAAAGCTCCGATTAAAAAAGAACCTACTCCTCAAAATCAAATTCCAGACTTTACAGAATTGATGAGTTCTGAAAATAATAATAATAATAAAAAAGAAATAAACAATGAAGGTAGTAGATTAGATTTAAGCGGCATTATTGAAAAATGGGATGAAGAAGATTCAAAAAACGATGAAAAAGAACCTATTATGGAATCAATTATGGAAGTAGATACAGAATCATTTGACGAAAAGATATTTTCAAGAAATGGACCTAAAGAAGCTACAAAAGTAAGGCTTTTAGGAACAAAACAAAAATCAAAAAAATCAGTACCTAAACACAAAAATTCAAGCCTTGAAGAAGCTACAAAAGTAATAATGAAAAATGAAAATAAAATGACAAATAACAATGAATGGAAGAAAAAAGATAGGAATAAAACCTATCGTCAATATTATGATGCTTCTAAACACAAGGGTAAGACGGGCGGAGAAGATTGAGGCGGGTTCCGAGTTTTTTAGATGATGCTATTTCGGCGGCTCAAAAGAGATTAGGAGTCACTTCCGAAGAACCTCGAACCAAAAGAAAAGCAATTAATCGTCCAAGTCTTTTAGAACTAAATCATAAATCAAAACCAAGAATAAGTTTACCATTACACCCCCAAAATAAAAGTTCATGGTTAACGAAAAACATATCAGAAGAACTAGGAACTAATGAAGGCGTTAAAAAATACCCTGAAGGCCCAATTTGGAAAGTTGCACTCGATGAATTAAACAATAATAATATTCAAAATAATCAAGAAAAATCATATTTACATGAAAATTTATTGATTTGGCCGCCAGTACTATCAACAAATATTACAAAAAATATGGGAAATTGGCAAATTGTTGAAGAAAATAGACAACTTACAAAAACAATTGATTCAATCATTGAAAGGCCTGGCTCACATCTAAATCCAATTCATATTAAA
>CATFLP010000026.1 GCA_949514915.1 Methanobacteriota archaeon
TAGGGGATTTACCACCATTAGGGGATTTACCACCATTAGGGGATTTACCACCATTAGGGGATTTACCACCATTAGAAAAAGAGATAACTTGCCCCGAATGTAGTGCAAAATTCATGTCTCGTGATTTAAATAAAAGAGTATTAAAATGCCCAATTTGTACTAGTAAAATTTATTTGGACTGATTAAAATGAAGGCGATAATATTAGCAGGAGGTAGAGGTGAAAGGCTAGGAGGCCTTACAGATTCAAGAAGTAAAGTAATGCTTCCATTAGCTGGCAAACCTATGTTAGAATGGTTATTACATGAACTTGAAGAAACCGAGGTGAAAGAAGTTACGATAGTCTATTATTATGCTGGAGAGAGAATATTAACTCATTTCGGCTCAGGTAGGAATTATGATTTAAAGATTAAATTTGTAAAGCAACATAGTGATAGAGGAACCGTAGGATCGTTAATGACTGGGCTTTCAGATATAGAGGGTAATGATGATGAAAGGATATTAATTCTTAATGGAGATAATGTAGTAGATTCAAAATCTATTAATTTATTATTGAAAATGCAAGGTAATGGGTTAATTGTTAGTGAACATGATAACCCTCAACATTTTGGTGTTGTTGAGTTTAAAGGTACTAATGTCAAAAGCATTACTGAAAAACCAGATATCAACCAAATAAGAAGTAGAATGGTGTCTACGGGAGTTTGGTTTTTGAAAAAAGAAGTATTAGAGAAAATAAAATTAGACTTTGAAGAAGGACAAACTGAATTATCTACATCAATTTCTAAACAAATAAAAGAAGGATTGGAAATTGAAACTGTTAGAACTGAAAATTGGCACGATGTAGACCATCCTTGGGATTTGAATAAGTTAAATCGTTATTTATTGGAACGAATACCTCGTTTTATTTCTAAAAAAGCAGAAATTTCAGATTTCTCTACAATCGATGGAGATGTTCATATTGGTAATGGTACTATTGTTCATCCAGGTTGTGTAATCCAAGGGCCTGTACATATTGCAGAAAATTGTGAAATTGGTCCTTTGGCTGTAATTACTGGTTCAACATCAATTTCGTCAGGTTGCCGAATAGGGCCATTTACTAGAATTCGGTCATCTTTGATAATGCGTGATGTACAAATAGATTCAAATTGTTCTATTCATCATTCAATTATTGGCCCAGCAACTTCGTTTAGGTCAAATGTAGAAGTTGATGCTTCATCTGTTCAAAAAACCGTCAGAAATACAAATTACCAGATACGCCGCCTTGGTTTAGTAACAGGTGAAGCATGTATGCTTGAACAAGGAGTAATTTGTGCGCCTGGAACAATGTTAGGATCCCAAGTTTTAGTTGGTAGAAGAACGAAATTAGATGGTGAGTATGAAACTGGAACTAGACTAATAAGAGGTGCTTAATATGTGTGGAATTTTTGGAATGATTGGAGACTCTAATACTACCAAATTATTGATGCAGGGATTAAAAAGAATGGAGTACAGAGGTTATGATTCTTCAGGAATTTGTATTGTTGATAATAATGAATTCATTCGTAGAAGGGCTGTTGGAGAATTATCTAATTTAGAACCATTGGTTGTTAATCTACCAAATGCAGAATGTGGTATTGCTCATACAAGATGGGCAACTCACGGTCCACCAACTGAAGATAATGCACACCCTCATATGTCTCCAAAATTAGATGTAGCTGTAGTACATAATGGAATCATAGAGAATGAAGTAGAATTAAGGAAGGAACTATCTTCAATAGACAAGAATATAATTTTCAAATCAGATACAGATTCAGAAATTATTGCACATTTATTGTCAAATGAAATCAAAAATTCTGGACTTGATTTGAAAAAATCAAAAGATGAAGAATTCATTAGTTGTTGGAAAAAAGTCATTGATAAATTAGAAGGTTCATTCGCCCTTGCAGTTATCTTAAAAGGAAGAAATGATTTCATATTATTTGCTAGAAAGTTTGCTCCGTTAGTAATATCACATGATGGAAATAAAGGGATATTAGCAAGTGATGTTTCTTGTATTGTAGGTATTACTGATAAAGTACATTATCTAGAAGAAGGAGATTGGGGATTAATTAATAAAAATGGGCTGAAGATCTTTAATATTGATGGAGATTTAGTGGAAAAAGAACCTAAAAAATTAGAGTGGACATTAGGAGATGCGGAACTAGGAGGGTATCCTACATTTATGCTTAAAGAAATTTATGAACAACCAAGGGTTGTAAGAGATTGTCTTAGAGGAAGATTATCTAGAGAAAAAATCAAAGGAGTATCTATTCCTTTTAATCCAAGATTATTAAGAATTGTAGGCTGTGGAACTGCGTATAATGCTGGACTTTTAGCACGTTATTATATTGAACAATTATCAAAAATACCAGTAATTTTAGATCATGCCCATGAATTCCGTTACGGAGCACCTTCTGGTCCCAAATCATTAGTTATTGGAATTAGTCAATCTGGTGAAACGGCAGATACATTGGCTGCAATTCAAGCAGCACACGAAAGAGGATATCCTACATTAGGAATTGTGAATGTTGAAAGTAGTACGATAGCTAGAAACGTAGACACAATGATTGGCATTAGAGCGGGACCAGAGATTGGTGTTGCATCTACGAAAGCGTTTACTGGACAAGTTTTAGGTGGATTATTAGTTGCTATGAAATTAGGTCAGGATAGTAAAAACTTCCATCGTGAAGATTTAAGTTATTTTGACAGACATGCACGTATGCTTCCAACTTCTATAGAACGTATGTTAAACGATCAAAATATCAAAACAAAATTATGGGAAGCACAACAATATTTTGTTGATAAGAATCATGCATTTTTCCTTGGGAGAAATACATCATATCCTATTGCTTTAGAAGGTGCATTAAAATTAAAAGAAATCTCTTATATTCATGCTGAAGGTTATGCTGGGGGAGAATTAAAACATGGTCCACTTGCATTGGTAGAAGAAGGAACTCCAATAGTTGTAATTGCTTCTGAGGGTTCAAGTCATAAAAAATTACTTGGAAATGCAAGGGAAGTTGCAGCAAGAGGTGCAAAAGTGATTTTAATTACTCACCAGGAAGATGAATTAGCAGATTCTCATGCAGATTTAGTAATTAAGGTTCCTAGAACTCATGATTTATTACAACCATTACTATACAATATTATTTGTCAACTATTGTCATTAAACATTGCCGAAGAAAGAGGTTGTAATGTAGACAGGCCTCGAAATTTAGCAAAATCAGTAACAGTTGAATAAATTCAATCTTCTTTTATTGAGAATTTTTGATTATCTGGATTCCATTTGAATGGTAGATAACCAAGAGCATGAGCAGTATGTCTCATTTTTACTATTGCTAATTTTCTGCTAATGTGATCACCAGTCCTTTCCATTGTTAGATGTATAACTCCGTCAGAAAGATAATCTTCTACTCCATATTCTCCAAATTGTTTTTTATCTTCACCAGTCATTTCACAAATGAATAATGCAGTTAATCCCATTCTTCTTACTGCTTCAAATAATCTGAATATTTCATCTCTAGGGTTTTCCATTTTTGTTAATGTGAAGAATGCACCAAGACTATCGAAAACTAAGACTTCAAAACCAATATTGTCTCTATAATTTTTTAATTGTCTTATTAGCTGACCCATCCAATCTACTTTTCCACCCATTCCTTGCTCATCTAATTTAACTCTCAAATCTACTAAATCAATAATTGCAATTCTGTTTCTAACACGATTGTCATCTACGTCCATTCCCATGTTTGCCATGTGTCCTCTCAAACTTTCCTTACTTTGTTCAAGAGTTACATAAATCCCAGAAGTAGGTCCTTGCATTACTGCATTGTATAGCATTCCAAATGAAACACTTGATTTCATTGAACCACTAGCACCTGCAACAAGTACAATATGGCCTTCAGGAATACCTCCTTGCATCATTTCATCAAGACCACTAATTTCTGTTGGAATTCTGTTCAAGACTCTCCCCGCCGAACAAACCACGAGATTCCTACACATGAAAGTAACTATTCAGAAATTAGTGTAAAAATAGAGATTACTTATTGATGAGTTACTTTACGGATAATCAATGGGCATTAATGGAATTTGGCTAGCATCAGCATCAGAAAGAAGAGCTATTTTGCTAGAAGAATTGATTTGTGAAGAAAAAATAAAGATAAAATTCGTTAACACACCTTTAATTGAAGATGAAATAGAGCCTAAAAAAACCACATTAAAAGAAACAGTATTTTCAATTGCAAAAATGAAAATGAAAAGTGCACTTTTAGAGATTTCTTTAGGTAGGTTAGAAAAATTAGAATTAAATATTGATGGAAATTTAGAAAATACACTTACATTGGTATCTGATACTCTTGTTGAAGATCCTGATTCATTTGAGCAAGTTTTTGGAAAGCCAAGTGATAAATTAGAAGCTGTAAGTATGTTAAAGAGATTATCAGGAAGAAAGCATAAAGTGTGGAGTTCTACAGGAATAATAGTTCATAAATCATTGGAATTCCAATTTAAAAAAACACCAGAAATTGAATTTGGTGATTGGCATGGATATTTTTGGACCGAATATTCAACAGTAGAAATTAAAGATTTAAGTGATGAAATATTATTTGAATTAATTGAATCAAATTCATGGGAAGGTAAAGCAGGAGCATATGACTTAGACGGCCCAATGTCAAAATATGCAGAGGTTAAAAATGGTGAAAAATTCACGGTCTTAGGTATTGCATCTAGTGCTTTAGAGGTCTTAAAACAAATTTTTAAAATTTAAATCAAATCATATTTTGTTACATCGATTTGAATATTTTTACCAGGCATCATTAATAAATTATCTTTATTGTCTAGGGAGAATATTGGAATTCTTCGCTCACTGGAAAGTTGACGTAGACTCTGCCTACAAGCACGTTGTTGACTTTCCATATGTACCATTACAGATAAATCAACAATTACAACATCTCCTTGGTATAATCTACTTGCCATTGGTTCTATTGGTAATCTATTCATTGAGTTTGGGGTTACATATCTTAACGCTTTAGATGGTAGGATATTATTTCTTGAAATTTGATTAACTCCGAGGTCGTGAAATGGTTCTCCCTTAGGTGTTAGAGGTCCATCCCAATCGATTTTATGCGTAGGTAATGTTGTTTGAGTATCTTTCTTAACTTCTTCTTTTTTAAGTTCTTCAATAGGAGGATTAATTCTACTTTTTTTAGATGTATTTACAACTTTTTTCCGTTCTGTATTTTCATCAGGATCAGGTAATCCAATAAAATGCCAAATCTTTTTTACCATCGCTATGCGACCTTCCGTTAACTTGATTGAACTTAAACATCTGGTAAGAAATAATTTGAATTCGTACTTTTCTTAACTAAAGTTATATTACCAGTCTAAAAATCTAAATCATCATCTTCAAAGGCAGACAATGGATCAGATTTTTGTTGATTATCACTCTCATTAGATAAGAGGTCAAATACAGACTCATCTTGTACATTCACGGGTTCTTGTTGAACAACATTGCTAATTTGAGGAGTATTATTCAAATTTTCTTCTTGTTGAGAAAGCCATGCTGAGCCATAATATGACCATTGTTCCATAGTCCAACCTTCTGGTAATCCTGATGAAGGTATTGGAGGACCCATATTCATTTAATTATTTTGAGGTTCATTTTGCGGAACTGCAGGTTGTGTGTTTTGTAATCCAAACTGCGCTGTCATCGGTGCAGCACTTGGCATTGGTGTACTATATCCTATTCCAAGATCCATTTCTTGCCAATTTTCTTTATTTGAAATATTATTTTTCCTTCTACCTTTGGTAAAAAGAAGTAATGGAATCAAACAAATAAATATGAATATTAGAGCTTGAATTCCTAAGCCAATTCCAAAATTATCTTCAATACTAGCTACTACACTGCCAATTGGCCCACCAGGCCTTGATTTTACTTCAATTGTAATTTGTGTAATGCACCTTGTTTCTCCAGTGGCACAACCTTCCTCGTCCTTTACAATTAATTGAACTACATATGTCCCTTCACTTAGGAATTCTGGAGTAAAATTCGCACCTTGATAATCTATGTCATTATCTTTAATCCCATCACCATTACTATCTTGGTTGATGTCTTTATCCCAAAGATAAATCAAATTTCCTTTATCTTCTGGAGAATCAGTAGACTTGCTACCATCAAGGAAAATTTGTTCTCCAACATAAATAGAATCAGTATTTGAATTAATTATCGCTCTTGCAGGTTGATTAGTAACTTCAATATCTAGTTGATTTATTGCCATTGATCCATCATCATCAACTGCATGGAAGATTACTGTATATGTACCGGATTTACCCCATGAATGTGTCATTTCACTTCCTTCATAATCACAATCATCATTTGCTGACCCATTATCATCTGAATTAAATGAAGGGTCTACATCCCAACAAATTATTAGAGATTCAATATCGCTTTCTGTATCACTTGCTACTCCAGTAAGGGTTAGTGGCATACTTTCTCCAATTGTAGTGATTGCAGATGTAATTTCAACAGTTGGTTCAACATTATTTACCTTAATCCATCTAACTTCTTCTGGACTTCTTGCAGAATTATCATCAAGAACATCAAGAGAAATTGTATATTCTCCCGATAGTGACCAGAAAACATCAATTTCTGAAATACTACCTTTGTCTTGTACTTGCCAAGCAACAGAATTATCCTCCATGTTAATAGAACTCCAAGTCCATGCTAAGTCCTCAATATCATTAGGAGAATCATAACTAAAACCATGTAAACGAATCGTTTGGTCTTCATTTACAATCCAAAAAGACCTTTCGTCTTTAATTACATCTTCTCCATCATTATTCTTTGCAATGACATTAGTAATTTCAGGAGGTATATTTAAGACACTAATAACTATTGACGATGTTGTACTTTCTCCATCATCATCCGTAACTGTAGCTGTAATTGTCAAGTCTCCTTCTATTTCAGGTGTTAATGTGCAATTGAATTTAAATGCGCCTTGCTCACAAGAATCATAATTCCCATCACCATCATAATCCCATAAAATATCTACTTCTGCTACATCAGGGGGAAGTATAGTATCTACATCTCCACTATTATCTGCATTTATTGTTACAGATTCACCTACTTTAATATCGGTAAAATCTGAAATTAAATTTAGGTACGGAGCTTGATTATTGATTACCGCTATGATTGCTACTGTGGTTCGGTCACCTTCATCATCAATTACAGTCATATTAACAATGTAGTTTCCATCATCACTCCAGTAATATATCAATATACAATCATCACTATTTCTTGTTTGTTGCCATAAATTACCAGCACCATCTACAGTTTGAATATCAAATTCACATGTAACGGTGCCGCCATCAGGATCATTACTTTCACTTGCATCAATTGTAAAATTTTCAAATGTATCTACTGGTAGAGGCATATCATATAGGGTAACTGGAGACGCACCAATTCTTATTTGAGGTGTTGCTCCAGCATTATTTGATTCATCAACTTCATCATTGTTATCGTTTGGATCCACAATAAAACCAAAAGAAACGAATCCAAATGGTTGATCATCAGGAACATCCCAATCAAGAATTATCCGTTGTTCATCATATGCATTTAATGAATTTATGTTGAAGGAATTAGATCCACCTGGGCCATTAATATCCATTGTTGTAAGTATACTTGGAGAAATACCTCTATTTTGAACAGGGAAACTAAGCGATAATGTATCTCCTCTTTGTGCACTAAAACCAGTAACACTTGTTAGTACGATAGTTTCACTTCCTCTGGTTCTTTCAATTACAATCCCAGATGAACGTGCAACTAAATCAATTCCTTCTGCATTTGGATCTATGATTAGAGTCTTTACCCCAAGTCCTTGATAACCATCCCAAGCAATCAAACCATGAGTTCCTACATTGTATGTAGTATCAGAATCATCAGGAGTTTCGTTAACAATAAAATTTGTATTTATGGGCTGCCCAGATATTGTAAAGTCTTCTTCAATTCCGTCTGCTTCAAATATAAATTGCCCTGAAACAGGATTTGCTCCTGAATTAGAATCTATTTGGACATCTACATCAAAACCGGGAGGATATGCTTTAAATGGCCAATCTAATGTAAAACTATTTCCTGGTCTAGATTCTTCATTGTATGCTTTTAATTTCAAATCTTGAATCATTCCTAGTAATATTACTTCGTTACTCCAAGCAAAACTTCTTACTTCATCACAATACCAATTGAAACTTTTTTCGAGTCCAGATGTTAAGTTTACTTGTTGAATTCGAATACTATCTGCACATCCATATGGGACACTAGGATCTCCTTGTTGTGTAACTTCAAATTTATCTTCATGAGTATATGGCGGAGGTGGTGGAGGTATTGGAAATGTACTACTTTGTCCAGACCAAACGGTTGTTTCTGTATGATTCATTAACCAATTATTACCTACTTCTAGTGGGAAATCATATTGTTCAATGGGAGGAGAATATGATTGATCAAGTGTAATTAATCCTACATCATATGAACCTAGGATTGGTATATTCAAAACTTCAACATCAATTGTTTGAGTTTGATAAATTATTGCTAAGTCACTAACTCTCACATGCCTTTCAATTGCAAGGTCTCCAACTAAATTACCATCAATATCTGGAACTAACCATGAAGGAACACCATCAATTAATGGAGCAGCAACATCAGATGGAATAAATATGTCACCTTGATAATTACCGCCTCCGTTTAGAACATAGATTAGAGTTTTAATTCCATCTACGTCTTCGATTCTTATGTCATTTACGACAAGTGAAGTATCTCCTGTGAGGGGTTGGAGATTAACTCCAGGGTCATCTAAATCAGTACCAACTAATGCAGGAGAAACATCAATTGAGGTTTCATAAACCCATTCATCTCCAACTAACCAAACTGGAACATCAACCATATTACTTGTAGAACTTCTAACATTGTAATAATTCGTTTTTTCCTCAGATAATTCATAAATTAATGCAGGTGATAAACTACCAATTAACATTAGCGTAATCATAACAACTACAGAGAATGGAATACTGTAAGCTCTATTTGTGGTCCCGCCCATATTCAAGGCAGGTTCGACATCATCTATGAATCAAACGGCTGTTGAATACAACACAAAATTTACTATTTTCACAATAAATCTGCTAATTCATCTTGTATGATTTGTACAGCATCAAGGATTTCATCTTTATGACGTGCTCCTGTAATTACCATTTTTCCACTGCCAAAAATTAGGCAAACTACTTTTGGATAATCTAATCTGTAAATTAGTCCAGGGAATTGTTCTGGTTCATACTCTACCTTGTCAAATGGAAGGTGGAATGTTAGATTATTCAAATTTAATTTTCTGGCAAGTCCCTTTAGAGGATCTCCTTCTTTAATGTTATTTTGATGATCATCCATTCTAGCAGTACCTTCATAATCTTCAGGATAATGTAATGCATATGTAGCAACCATATTTTGAACTTCAATTTCTACATCAGATGTATCCCATGTTTTAATTCCAGCACCACGTAAATCTCCAATCATTCTTTTTATGCCTTCATGGATATTTTCTTCATTTTTACCACCAGTGCAAACAGCTCTTCCAGATCTAAACATTAGAATTGCAAGTTTTGGTTCTTTTACTCTGTAAACTACACCAGGAAACTGTTCTGGTTCATATTCACAATGCAATTGGATTGCAATGTCTGGCAAATCTAATTCTTCTGCAACTCTAGTGGATGCAACTACGTTAACAACCGTTAAGCGATCTTCGTCATTCATAGTGCGGCCGTAAAAACGGCCTTATATAAAGGCTTTATAAGATGGTAAATTTTTAATTGTTAAAAAATCATACTATTTTCGTCAATTTTTACCCCTTCTACTCCAAATTTACAGATATAACTTCTTCCTCCAGCCAACTCAATATCTCTTGCAGTTTCTGTAGGGTTTATTGATAATGCAATCATGCATCCTCCTCCTCCGGCACCAGTTAATTTAGCACCAAGTGAAGTTTCTCTGGCTACAGCAACTAGATCATCTAATTCTTTACAACTTACACCTAAATTTTGTAAATGTGAATGATTAAGGTTCATTACTGCCCCAAGCGCTTCAAGATCACCATTTTCAATAGCTATTACTCCCCGCTTAGTCAAAGCATTTATTGCTTCAATATCATTAATTAGATTCGGATTTTCTTCTAATCTTTTCTTAACTCCAAGAACCATTTCAGCAGTAGAACCATGAATGCCAGTATGGCCAATAACAATTGATGCATTTTTAATTTCATCGTGAAGTTCAAATGAATGAATTTCCCATTTCTTCTCCCCCAATGTTCTGGAATATAACCAATTTTCTCCTAATTTTTTGTTTGCTAATAAGATACAACCACCATGAGCGGAAGTAGAAGTATCCATTGGACTCGCCAATCCTCCTTGTGCATTTGCTTCAAATTTATGTGCTATTGAACTTATATCTTCTAAACTCTTATTCATATTTTTTGCTTTAATCAATCCTGTAGCAATTGCTACAGATAATGCCGCAGAAGAGCCAAGACCTGCAGAAGGAGGAATTTCACTTGAAACATTAATATTTAGCATTTGATCTTCATTACTCCAAATATCATCTAATGCATTAATGATGTGTGGATGATTTTTTGATTTCATTAATTCTCCGTTAACGACATGAAATTCAGATTTAACTTTTTGTTTTGAGATATTTACATTTAATCTCATGTCGATAGAAACTGCTAGAGCAGGATGTCCATAAACAACTGCATGCTCCCCAAGCAAGATACATTTTCCCGGTGCAGATACTTTGAGCATGTATCCGATGAAGCGTTCAAGTTAATTGATATATCTTTTTTCAGATTTTTAAACGTTGATTTCAAGGACTTGAACTGTTTCGGCGAAGGTTAAGCAGGGAGTAGAAATATGGAACATCCTCTGAATTTGACTTATGGTTTTGTACCAGGTTGGGTATTTTTAGGAATTTTATTATTAGGCTCTGGTAGTTTTTTTACATACGAATTACAGAAGGCTATAAGATTAGTTTTATTGGGTTCTCCAGATAATAGATTTGACTCTTGGAATGTAAGGATAAAAGAAGTTTTAGTTGGATGGTTAGGACAAAAGAAAGTTCTAAGGGACAAAGTTGTTGGAACAATGCACGTTTTGATGTTTTGGGGATTTTTAATGCTTTCAACCGACATGATAGATCTTGTAACTGCAAACTATTTTTCTCATGAATTAATGCCACGATTCCTTTTAGGTCCTCGTAATGCAATGATTGAATTTGGATATTTTATTGCTTTAATTGGTTGTCTTGCAGCATTAACAAGAAGAGTTGTTTTTACTCCAGAAAAATTGAAAGGCAAGTCACAATTAGAAGGAAATTTTATTTTGGTTTTAATTTTTATAATTACAACCACATCATATATTATTGAATCAATAGAATCCCCTTCAAGTATTACCGAACCAATTGGGTTTTGGGTGCAATCGTTGCAGTTAAGTGAGAATGTTGTAATTGTTTCTTATTGGGCACATATGATTGCAATCTGTTCTTTCTTGATATTAATTCCAGTTTCAAAACATATGCATCTAGTGATGGCATTTCCAAATGTATTTTTCCACAATGTTGAACCAATGGGTAAAATGAAACCTTTGGCAGTAGGTGATGATGGTAAAGCAGTACCTTTGGAAGAATTAGATTTAGAATCATTTGGGGTAAGTACCTATAATCAATTTACTTGGAGACAATTAATTGATGGGTGGGCATGTACGACCTGCGCAAGATGCCAAGATGCTTGTCCTGCATATGAAAGTGGTAAAGCACTGAATCCTATGCAAATAATTCATGATGTGAGAGATTATGCAAATGAACATCATGTTGCTTTGTTAGCTGGGGAAGATGTTGAAGAAAATATGATTGCCAGATTTGATTCAGATGCAATTTGGGCTTGTACTACTTGTCATGCATGCGTAGATGCTTGTCCAGTTTACATAGACCATGTTCCTTTGTTAACAGATACAAGAAGACATTTGATGATGGAAGCAATGGAATTTCCAGAAGAATTACAATTGACGATGGATAATCTCGAAGTCAATTCAAACCCTTATGGTTTTGGAGCACATGAAAGAGGAGATTGGGCTGCTGATTTGGATGTTAAAGTAGGAGAGCCAGCAGAATATATCTATTTTGCAGGATGTGCAGCTTCATTTGATGAGAAAAATAAAAATGTTGCACGTTCAACTATTCAACTAATGAAAGAAGCAGGATTAGATGTAGGTATCTTGGGGATGCAAGAAGGTTGTTCAGGAGATCCTGCTAGAAGATCAGGGAATGAATATTTATTTCAAATGCTTGCTGAAACAAATATGATGACATTTCAAGAATTAGGTATAAAGAAAATCGTTGCATCATGCCCTCATTGTTTCCATACCCTTGGAAAAGAATACAAGGATTATGGTGGTGAAGAATTAGAAGTATTCCATCATTCACAGATAATGGCTCAATTACAAGAAGAAGGTAAGTTACCCAAAGTAGAATTCGATGAAGATGTTGCTTTCCATGATCCTTGTTATCTTGGAAGGATTGGTGGAGAAATAGAAGCACCAAGAGAAGTACTTAATGGACAAGTTGTTGAACTTGAAAGACATGGTCAAGATTCATTTTGCTGTGGTGCAGGTGGAGCACAAATGTGGATGGAAGAAGATGCTGATAATAGAGTTAATGAGATTAGAGCAAAGGAAGCGGCAGCTACTGGATGTGGGACACTTGCAGTTGGTTGTCCATTTTGTTCAACAATGATGGAAGATGGATTGAAATCAATTGACTCAGAGATGGAAGTAATGGATATTGCGGAATTAATGTGGAATCAGATGAAAAAGAATTTAGCAGAAATAGAAAATAAATAATCTTAATTATTTTTCATTCTTTCTACGGTAATCCATTCATCCCAACTAGAATCGAATCCAATATAGTGAATCAGATATTGATCTCCAGAAACTTCGTGAATTAATGCGTCCCACCAACTACCTTTCCATTCAACCTTGACTTGTTGACCAGCAGAAAAATGATTGTTAAATGGGTGATTATCAGGTTTTTCTTTCCAGCCTGTGGGGCCAACAACATATACTGTATTTTTTGTTTCAACTTTAGCAGTTGCACGTTCATCATAAGTTAGATTTTGAATTGTAGATGTACTTACAGAACCTTCTCCTAATTTAGGATGATCATAAGCATAACCATACAAAAGACCCTCTTTTATTTCCGCATCTCGAATAACAACTTCTGGTTTCTGTTGAACTTGATTTTCTTCACCAGATACCATTAATTTTGCTAATTCTCTATAATTTATTTCAGAATCCCATTTTATGCCAAGACTTTCAAATTCTTTTACTACATCTTCAACAGATATTGGTTCATCTCCCATTTCTGTAAGAATTTCAAAATATTTTTTAGCAGATATGGTTCCAGTATTATTTTCATCAAAAACCTTGAAAGCATCAATTAATTCATATTCTGCTTCAGATATATTTTCTACATATTCTTTTATTTGATTCGAATCTTCGGGTATTTTCTCAATTCTTCCCCATTCTACATGGTCTTCAATATCGCCATCATCAAAATGAATCAAGAATGTATGATTACCATGCTCAGAGGCTATTTTCCCTGGATAATATGTGCCATAATTCTTCCAATTTACTAGAACCTTATCTCCGATGGAATAAGGAGGACTTGCTGGTCGAATTGTCCCTGGTGCAGTTCCAATAACAACTGCAAATTTTGTTTCTATAATGCCATTATCTTTGGGAACTTCTATCCTGTACGTTCCATCATCATTAATATCTATTACTCTACAACGATCTAACCATCGTGAATTTGTTGGACTGTGGTATTCAACATGATCTCCGATTTTAAATGATGGTGGTAATTCTACTTCTATTACTGGTGGAGGTTGAGGTGTAGGATTATTTTGTCCGATTACTCCTAATTCTTGGAGTGCTGTAATGACAGCAGAAGTAACTGTGGCTGCATCATTATTGATGACTGTTTTATGTACAATATCTCCACTAACGATAGAATCTTGCATATTTAATGCATTTGTCTCAGTTTTTTTTTTTGCTTCATCTTTGTTTTGAGTTACTGCAATCCATTCATTCCCATTCCACTTGAATTTTCCGTCAGGACTGAAAATACTATTTTCTTCTTCAGCACTTTTAGAATTGGCAGATGAAATTTCTGAACCCGAGTTATCAGCAAGTTTTTGTTCAGTTTGCTGTTTTAAGAATTCTTGCATTACATTAGAATCTAAAGCATTATTTTCTGCAGCTAGACGCATCATTTCTGCTTGTAAATTATCAGATTGCGCCTGTCTTTCTATGTTTAAACCTGACTGCAATTCCATTCTTTTACGTTTATTCTCTTGTACTTGTTCAAACATGGACATAGCTCTTTTTGCTTTTTCATCATCAACTTTATTCTCTAAAATAAGATTATCACGACGCATTGACAAATCTTGCTCATGTTTGATTTGTGCAATCTCTGCCTCATTTTTTGCAATTTCAATTTGATGTTGGCTTGCTTTAAGTGCAAATTGCATATCTGTTTCTTGTAATTCGTGTTGAAGAGACAAGTCGTTTTGTTTTTGAGATTTTAAAGCCTCCCATCTTGAATTTTCTAAATCCTTTTGTGCATTAATCTCAGCAATTTCTGCAGCAATATTTCTTTGTGCTTCTACTGTGATGTCTTGAACATGA
>CATFLP010000027.1 GCA_949514915.1 Methanobacteriota archaeon
CCTCCAAGGCCTAAACCCATCACAAACACTACCGCTCCAATTATCAAAAATACATTAGATACTGTATTGCCTCCCTTTTCTTGAACAACAATTTGGTGTGGTGAGGTTGAATGAAGGACATTTACAGGTGAAGGTCCGCCTATGGAAACTGTTGCGGGAGGCAGTACTTGAGGTGCCGATTCATCAGTTGATGTTGTGCTTTCATTGTTTTCTGAGGGTGCTGAAAATGGTTGGCTTTCCATGCAGGTGCGTATTTATTCTTAGTTAAGCCTGTTTTGGTAAACATTTGCCTTATTTAATAAACTAAAAGTCGTCTGCATCGATGGTGTTACTTTCTTGTTCAACGCTATTAGCAAATCCATCATCGAGCTCAATAACTTTGCACTGAATTTCATCACCCGGATTTACATTTAATTCCGGAACAGTTGCTTTATCTTGTTGATATCCTTCTCCTTGTTTTGTCAATATGTGAGTTCCTTGAACATACCACTCTACCTTGTAAGATAAGCCATCATTGTTTTTATCGTAAACATCAACATCACAATCAAAAATTAAATCTCCACCCTCCCAATGTTGATCTAAATGCATGTGCAATATTTCTGGAAGACTGTTAGGCATCCAAGCATCCATTTGCCAAGGATCTCCTCCATCTTCCCCATCATATGGAGATATGCTGCATGTGATATATTGCTCACCTTGCGTTCCTATAGGTATCTCATAGGGCTCACCGTTTTGTACAGGTATATTCACTCCCCCTATTTGCAAGATTGTTGATGATTGATCTGTGTCTCCATCCACATCTTCAAATCCGTACGAACATGTTACTGTTTCTCCAGCTTCTGGATTTGCAGGGGTAATTTGTGGATTAGAAATTGTAGGGGGGGTGTTTCTAACCAACATATTACTTGAAAATTCCATATTTCCAGAGACTGTGCCAATCAGTGGATTAAGGCTTTCTGACATAACTTCACACCAAACTTGTTCTCCTGGATCATACATGTGTTTAGAAATTGTCGTTGGTCCGTCCATTTGTACTATATTTCCTTCAACTCCCTCAAACCAATTAATAGTTGATATGTCACTATCTCCTTCTGCATCAAAAAAGTCATATTCACAAATGTACATTGGAGATAAGAAGGTTACCATTACATTACTTATAACTGGAGGAGTGTCATTTGGCTCACAATTACCTGCTTCACAAGAGTGGTTTGGGGGGCATGCCATTCCACAAGCCCCGCAATTATTTTCATCACTCCAAATATGCCAGTCTTCATCTATCTGTCCATCTAAATCATTATCTAATCCATCACAAACTTCAGGAGTTGGTTGTGGGCATGGAGAATTTGGATCAGCACCCAATAACCAATCTAGATCACTTTGGGATATCATCCCAGTAGCAACCATTTCTGGTAATTCCCAAGCAGGCGTTACATAAGTCGGCCATGATTCATAAGGATCAAATGGGTCAAACATTATTGTTTGTGTTCCAATTCCTCCATCATCATCTATCGCAATGAAAGTAACCTCTTTATTGATTGTTAATGAACAGTCAAATTGTTGAATACCATTTTCTTCTTCGTGCCAAGATAAAACCTGCATCGTATTTTCATGTCTGTATACTGTCACTCCACTCTCCCAGGGTATAGGGACCAAGCCATTAAAATCATCAATAGAATTAATGATATCTTCACCCATACTTGGATTTGTAGTTAAAGGATAATCTATCACTAAATCTCCATTATAATCAATTCCAAGTGTTGTTATTGTCCCGTCAATATCTGTAGCATTCCAAGCAAAGCCGAGATACATTGTAGCGCTAGGGTTTTGCCCAGGTCCAAAAAATCCTTCATCATATATTGTAAGTCTTGCATTGACAATTGGATTATTATTAATTAGTGCATTTGGGTTAACATTGCCAATATCAATTACCTCCCATCCCCCTGAAGTGCACGCTTGAAAATTCGTATCTGCTTCAACATAATATAATCGTCCAAGTGTATTAGCATCACAAGTAGGTAAATCATTAGTTGTTGCAACATAATATGTAGGCCAGTCGTCTGGTAATTCACCAGGAACTACTGGATCGCCTTCTTCAGTAATTACAGGATTATTATTTCCTAAACAACCTGCAAAACTAACTGTTGCCATCATTAAACAAATCAAAATTGTCTTAATATTCATAAAATACCTGACAGTAATCTAGTATTTAATTTACAATGATTCAGATTTGTATTCTTCATATACTTCACTAAATATCTGAATGTCTGATTCAAATGTTTCTGGTAATAATGGCCCAAATGAAAACCTAAAAAATCGGGAATATGGTGTTACATAATTGGGATCTTTAGAATGTGGTCTGGCCATATCACAATCAGAAGCACACAATATTGCTGCGCCTCTTTTGAAGAGGCGTTCATTGAAATCTTTACTGTTTAACCCCTCTGGCAATTCTAACCAATGGTAAAATCCTCCATTTCCTGTGTAAACTTTTAATCCCATTCTTTCGAATGCTTCACCGTAACGTTTTCTTTGCCAATCATAATGTTTCTCAACAGCTTCTCTCGCCTTCTTGATTCGTTCTGGTTCAAACAATTTTACTGCATATAATTGAGATGGGTGAGATACTCCCCCCATTCCAAAGCTGGAATAATTGGCCATTGTTTCAATATTTTTCTTACTTGCAATTACCCACCCTACACGTATGCCTGGACATTGAAGTCCCTTAGTACAGGCGCCAGTGATGAAAACATTACTATTTTCTAAATCAGTAACATATTTCATTCCACTTACTGCGGGAGAATGAAACATTTCATATGCTTCATCAAGAAGAATTCCATTGTTTGATTGTTCAGCCATCTCAATTAATTCCTTTAATTCCCCATCAGCCCTTGTGTGTCCTGTTGGATTACTTGGATTGGATATTATTGGCATGATGTTAGTATTTTCATTTAATCCGGACCTCTCAAAATAATCTGAATTTGGGGGGTGGAAATTATTTTCTTTTGTGAATGGTACAACTTTGTAATCAATATTATTAGCAGCCATAATATCTAGATATGCTGGCCATTCTACATTACCAATTCTAATTTGTACATTTTTTTTCAGGAATGCTAAGACGGAAAATATCCCTTGGCGCCCCCCAGCAAAAATCATTACATTTTCAGGAGTAATATTGCAATCATAATAGGTGTTGTAATAATTTGTAATCGCTTCACGTAATAATGGATGGCCCCAGGCTTTTGGGTAAAACCTATCTTCCCAAGTTACATCAATTGATGAAGGTAATGAAGGGCCTCCAAATTTTTCAAGTGGGGTTGTTAAAGGAAATCCTTGAGACCAAGGGTGTGTACCTTCGGTGCCCATAAATTTTCCAAAACTATCTCTAAATGCATATAATGTTTCATAAATACTCATTGGAGGACAATTATCAGAAAGGAACGATTCTACTTGGTTATTCTCTACCATAAAACTCTCACAATCCATAAGGTTCCTAAATTTAATCATTAATTGAAAATTGTGACTTTGCGTAATTAACTGCATTATGGAATAAAGCCATTCCTTCCCCTTCTCCGTGTTCTAAATTTTCTCTAGTCCATGTTGCACCTAACCATGTTGAATGGTTTGCTTCTGGATGCGGCATTAATCCAAAAACTAATCCTGAAGGATCGCAAACTCCTGCAATATTTCTCCAACTAGCATTAGGAGAAAGGGGGTATGGCAATAGTTCATCAGATTTTGAAGGATATGTATCAATTGGATCTACATATCTTACAACTAATTGTCCGCTTTTATCCCATTTATCTAATAGATTTTTGTTATTAGTAACAAATTTACCTTCTCCATGTCTTACGGGTACTCTCATTCTCGTCAACCCTTTCGTCCAAATACATTGACTGTCTTTTTCAAATTCTAATGTCACCCATCTATCTTCATAATGGCCACTGTCGTTGAGTGTTAATGATGCTGTTTGCTCAAATGAGATGTCGTCGTCACCTGGTAAAAGTCCCATTTTTACTAAAACTTGAAAACCATTACAAATACCAATTATTGGTTTTTTATCCTTAACGAATTTACGCACTTGCTCTCTTAAACCAAATCTAAGCCTATTTCCCATCAACCTTCCACTTCCTAAATGATCTCCAAAAGAAAACCCTCCAGGAACAGCCATTATGTGAAAATCATCCAACTTAATTTCCCCATTCACAATTTTATTTACATGTATTCTTTCAGATTTAGCCCCCGCCATTTCAAAAACTGCTGCAGTTTCTCTATCACAATTTATACCAAATCCAGTAAGTACAGCCACTTTTACAGTCATTCTGAATTGCCTCCATCTAATGTCCCCTTCCACG
Organism: Methanobacteriota archaeon; assembly: GCA_949514915.1. Classification (GTDB taxonomy): domain Archaea; phylum Thermoplasmatota; class Poseidoniia; order Poseidoniales; family Poseidoniaceae; genus MGIIa-I. The sequence goes on from CATFLP010000027.1 coordinate 4,353, forward strand.
CTTTTCTCAATTCATTGACTGAATGAGATAATACTAATTTTCCGTTATTTTTGATAGAAATTTCATCGCTTTCCCCTACAAAGCCAATATTGTCACATGCAACATTTTCCATTAATTTTTCAAATTCTAAAACATTCTTAGGATTGATACTAACTACGATGCGCCCGAGGCTTTCTCCAAATAAAGCTCCCCAAACATCAAGATTTTCATCATATTCACTTAGTTTTGAAATCTCAATTTCTGCTCCAGCGTCAATTCCAAAACAGGATTCAGCAAGGGCAACTGCCAACCCTCCCTCGGAGCAGTCATGAGCACTAGCAACTAAACCAGAATGGATGGCTTTAGTGAGTGCTTTGTATAATGATAAATTCCGTTCAGGGTTAATTTTTGGAACTGCTCCTCCGATTCCACTACTTCCTTGGGATTCTCTTTGAAACATATAAGAAAGTTCACTTGCCCCTAATTCTTGTTTGGATTCGCCAAGAAGATAAATTATATCTCCATTAGTTTTGAAATCTGAGGAGGTTGCATTTCTTACATCTGGATGGTTGCCCATTAAACTGAATAATAGTGTTGGAGGTACGCTTATTTTCTCACCATCTAGTGTTGCGTCATTTTTCATAGAGTCTTTTCCTGAAATACATGGTAATGAATAAGCTCTGCAAACATCTTCTAATGCACGATTCGCTCTAACCAATTGAGCTAATTTAAAACGCCCATCTGGTGTTTTTTCGCTTTCTACTGGATCTGGCCAACAAAAATTATCTAATCCTGCAATCCTATCTAAATCCACCCCTACACAAACAGCATTTCTTACTGCTTCATCAACACTTGCTGCTGCCATAGCATATGCGTCTAGATCAGAATATCTAGGCATAATTCCACATGAAATTACGGCGCCATGAGTTTCTCCTTGAATCGGGGCTATGACTGCTGCATCTCCTGGAGCATCATGATTTACTCCTCCGAACGGTTTGATTACCGATTGGCCAATCACTTCATGATCATATGATCTAACCCACCATTCTTTACTTGCGATATTGGGTCTTGCCATAAGGCGTTCTAGAATTAATCCCATCGCTCCTGCTCCACAATCATTTGGAAACTCAATTGGAGCATGAATAGGGGGAGTCCATTCCGATTCTAATTGTAGTTGGGGGCATCCATCATGTAAAAATGAAATTGGTAAATCTGCAACAACTTGCTCTCCATAACTTACTAAGAATGTGCCTGAATTTGTAAATTCACCAACAATTGTTGCTTCTACTTCATGTAAAGCAGCTAATTTTTCAAACTCTACAATATTTTCTTCACTCACTCCTACCGTCATTCTCTCTTGTGATTCAGAAACTAATATTTCCCAAGCACTTAGGCCTAATTGTTTCAAAGGTACTTTTGATAAATCCAAATTAGCACCTCCTGTTAATTCTGCCATTTCTCCTACACTGGATGATAATCCTCCAGCACCATTATCTGTAATTACTTGAATAAGGCCTAAATCTCTAGCTTCTAATAACATATCAACCATTTTTTTCTGGGTAATTGGGTCTCCAATTTGAACTGCGCTACTAGGGCTTTCATCTGTTAATTCTAAACTAGAAAATGTAGCGCCATGTATTCCATCACTTCCAACTCTTCCCCCTACCATGTAAATTAAATCACCAGCGTGAGGCGTTTTGATATGGCTTTCTCTACCATCTGGTAAATATCGTGGCAATATTCCAACAGTTCCACAATAAACTAATGGTTTTCCAATATATCTATCATCAAAAATTATTGCTCCATTTACTGTAGGTATGCCACTCTCATTTCCTCCCGCTCTAACCCCTGCGTGAACTCCTCTCATTACGCGAGATGGGTGAAACAAGCCTTCTGGTAAATGCCCGTTATAATCTGGAGGGCCGAAACAAAAAACATCCGTATTTGCAATAGGCCTTGCGCCTAAACCAGTGCCTAAAATATCTCTATTTACTCCAACTATTCCAGTCATTGCTCCCCCAAATGGGTCTAATGCGCTTGGTGAGTTGTGTGTCTCTGCTTTCATACACAAACTCCATTCTGGAGTCCATTCAATTACTCCAGAATTATCGTGGAATAAAGAGAGAAGCCAGTCAACTTTTTGTTGCATTTCTAAAGCAGGCCTCATAATATAAGTTTTAAACAAAGAATCTATTTCAGAATCTTCTCCTGTTTCATTATCTATGTGGTGTATTTTGGCAGCGAAAATTTTGTGTTTACAGTGTTCAGACCATGATTGTGCTAAACATTCTAATTCAACATCGGTTGGAAAATTGGGGGGAAGTCCTAATTTCTTACGTTTTTCTTGTACTTTCGGATCTTGGTAATTTGCTTGAATTGTTTTCATCTCTTCTAAATTCAAAGCAAGTAAACCTTTTTCACTAATTTCTATTAATTCTGAATCGCTCACATTTAAATCAATAATGGATGGAGGGGAATATTCTATTTCCTTTAATTCTGGAAAGCCAAGTTCTGGCCAATCTCCAATCATACAATCATTATTATCAGCAATTACCACTGTTTCAATTAAGGAATTGTGTAACTGATTTGAAAGCCAATTCAAATCAACATCTCCTAATCCAAAAAACACATAACTAATTGTTGTTGAAATACGGGCTTTTTTAGAAAGCTCTGGAAAAATTGTGGCAAAACCGTCATGTGCTGCTGTAGCCCTATTATCAGTAACTCCTGGTCTGAATCCTACAGTAATTACTGCTTCTGGTGTTATTTCAAACGCTTCTTTATTATCTAATAATGATGAATTAAAACTACCTATTTCAATTATTGGATCTGTAAATAAATCATCTACTAATTTACTCAATTGATTATCTGTGAGGGGAGAATTAATTTGATAGCCCATGATGCTCCTTACTTCTTTAATTTCTAAATTATAATCTGTTTTTAGTTGGGATTTTATTGTGTCTCCTCTAACATCCCTTAACCCTCCTCCCACTTTGGGAGTGACCTCAATTCTCTGGATGTTGGATTGCAAGCGACCCTCTCTTAGTACCTCTCGTAATACGGGCCGTCCATGAATGAATCGCTAATTTTTAAAAATAGAAAAAGGTGATTTAAATTAAAAAATTATTTTGAAAGGCTTTTTGCAATGGTTTCAATTTCAATGATTAGTCCGTCTAATGTAGACTTTGTTATTGTTGGATGTGCAATTACTGGCCTTAAAATTTGCACTCCTTCTAATTGTGCCAATGAAACCATATATTCGCCATTAGCCACTAATTTTTGGCGTAATTTAATATTAAATTCATCGATTTTATTTATTTCTTCGGGGACCCAACGAAAACATACATTTGTAAATTCCCTAAATGACATTAATTCTAAATTTTGATGTTGTGTTACAATTTTTTCTAAATATGATGCTAACTCAAGACAATATTCCACACGTTTAGTCCATCCTTCAGTACCTAATGTTAACCATGTAAGCCATAATTTAATCACATCTGCTCTTCTTCCACAAGCCAGACTTGTTTTCCCTAAATCAAGATCGTTTTCTTCTCCATGAAATAAATATGAGGGGTCTTTTTCACAACTTGCAATCGTTCGAAGATCTAATGAGTTTTTTACTAAAAAGGTTGAGCAAATTAGTGGTAAACCCATTAATTTATGTGGGTCCCAACATATTGAATCGACCTTATTAATTCCCTCTAAAAGATGTTGTGATTTTTTACTAAATAATGCAGCACCCCCCCAAGCTGCATCTAAATGATGCCAAATACCATATTTTTTACAAACTTTCGAAATCTCATTAATTGGATCAAAATTACCTCTAATTGTAGTTCCTCCTGTTGCAACAACACACATTGGAATTTTGGATTCATTTAATGTGTTTTTAATTTCTTTTTCCAAATCCTGTACGTTCATCTTACCATTTTTATCACAATCTATTTTAATTATATTTTCAGTGCCTATGCCTATTATTTTAGCAGCATTCTCAATTGAATAATGAGACTCTGAAGAAATATATATTTGAAACTCTTTACCTAAATTTCCTTTCTTTGCGTATTCTGGGAAAATGTGATTTCTTGCACAAACTAGGCCCAATAAATTTCCATTTGAACCCCCTGAAGTAAATGTTCCATCTCCTTCATTCCATCCAATTAAATCGGTCATTTTTGAAATTATATTTTTTTCAATTACAGTTGCCACGGGAGCGATATCAAAAGTATACATGGAAGTATTTGTAGAGGCGATCAAAAACTCTCCTAAAATTGCAGGTATATGTGAACCCCCCCACAAACTTTGTAAAAAACCAGGTTGGTTTGTTTTCACAGAATAATTTAGATATTTTTTTAGATAATTTATAACCTCTTCATCAGATATTGGAGTAGAGGGAGTTGTTAATTCAAACTCTTTGTTTAATTTATTAAAATCTATATTTTGCCTTATTTTTTTATTATCTTTTGTAAATATATGTTCTTTAATAAGTTTAACAAAATCGTCAAAAAATTTCATTTCTTCTTCCATTTCATCTAATCGCAACACCAATATACTAATATGAATAACTAGAATTTCAAAATTATGAACCAGTAAGTATTGAAATAAACAGTTATTAGAATATGTTAATGTTGTTTCATTTATTAAAATTCATTCCATTTTCCAATACGGCTAAAATGAGAAGGATGATTATAAAAAAAAATTGGATTGGAATTATAAAATTATATGAAAAATATTATGCTTCAAATTTAAAAAAGGGAAATACTTTGATTATATTTTATTCTGCTCGCGCTTATACTAATCTAAATTATAGGTTAGAAGCTTATAAATTATGGAATTCAATTCTTTGGTTTAAAAATGCAAGATACCAAAGACTTCGGCTTGCAATGATATTGGAAAAAGGTGAGGATTTACTCAATATTTTAATTGACGATCTTAGAGATAATATTCAAAACGCTGAGGAATTTTTTGAAAAATATCTTGAAATGTATGAAATGAAACACCCGAAAGAACGAGACGATTTGAAAAATAAAAAAGATTTTTTTTGGGAAGATATTCAATTTAAACAAAAAGGTAAAATTCTACAAATGCATAGTCCTTGTGGAAAAATAAGTTGGATAATGCCTAAAAATTTTGATTTGAAAAATACTCATGAAGATTTGTTGCGGGTATGTGCTTATGTTCTATTGAAACCAATGAGTAAACATTTACTTGATGGGTGGACGCCTTCTAGAAAGCCAGGTACAAGACCAGGTTTAGCTCTTTCTTGTGGTATTGATTCTATTGCAGCATTACTTTTAATGCCCGAAAATACTGTTGCATTACACCACAGAAGGGCATTTAAATCTATGATTGAGCATAGCAATGCCGACATAACTATGAATGTATTAAAAGAAGAAAAAAAGTGGGTTATTGATTCTATTATTAGTGACCATGAAGTATTAAGAACAACGTTAGGCAAACAAATAGGTTTTTCAACTGATTTTGCAACATGTGCACATTTAATATTATTAGCGGACTATTATGATTTAGATTCTATAGCTATGGGCATGCCTATTGATAATACCTATTTACGTAAAGGTGCAGTATTTAGAAATTTTAGTGAAGAAAAGCATGCTTGGAAATATTGGTCAAAAATATTTGATTCTATTGGATTATCATATAATTCTCCTCTTGCAGGAATTTCACAAGCAGGAGCGCTTAAAATTGTAAAGAAGGCGGGATTTGCCAAATATGTAAATTCTTGTTTACGAAGTAAAGAGGGAGGTTGTGGAAGTTGTTGGAAATGTTTTCATAAAAATGGAGTTCTGGGGAGGAAATTTGATCCGACTATTGGAGAAATTAATGTCTTTTTACAAAAACGCCCGTTAAAAACTGCAGTACATGTGACATGGGTTCTTCAACAATTTAAATTGTTTCATTTAGTTCCAGATTTAAAATATTTAGAATCTTTAGATTTGTCATGGTGGGAAAAATACTATCCTCCAGCACTAAATTTACTTCCTGAAAAATATTTGGAGGTGCAAAAAAAATCTATTGAGAAATATCTAGAGCCAATGCCTAAGCCATACGCTATTGAAAAAATAAATTTATTTCCTGATTTAATTTAAAATTTCTCTTAAACAGCCCCCTGTGTGGCTTTTCAAAACTCTTGCAACTTCTTCGGGGGAGCCTTCTGCTACAATTTCTCCCCCATCATTTCCTCCTTCTGGGCCAAGGTCAATTATCCAATCTGAAGATTTTATAACATCTAAATGATGTTCTATAATTATCACTGTATGTCCTTGATCTCTTAATCTATGTAATACCTCAATTAATTGTCTTACATCTGAAACACTTAGACCTGTTGTTGGTTCATCTAAAATATACACTGTATGTGTATTTGGAGGCTTCCTTAACTCACTAGCAAGTTTAACTCTTTGAGCTTCTCCTCCAGATAATGTAGTTGCTGCTTGACCTAATTTAATATAGCCTAATCCAACATCATCTAATGTTTTCAATATTCTAAACAGCCCTTTGTGATGTTCAAAAAACTTAACAGACTCGCTGACACTCATTTCTAAAACATCAAAAATATTTTTTCCACGCCACTCTACTTCTAATGTTTCTCTAGTATATCTTTTACCTTTGCAAATATCACAAACCACCCAGACATCTGGAAGGAAATTCATTTCTAATTTAGTTGAGCCTGCCCCTTTACAGGCTTCACATCGTCCTCCCTTTACATTAAATGAAAAATGTCCAGGAGTGTATCCCCTTTCTTTTGATAATGATGTTTCAGAAAATATTTTCCGAATAATATCAAATGATTTTGTATATGTAGCAGGATTGGATCTTGGTGTTCTTCCAATAGGTGATTGATCTATTACTATCGCCTTATCTACATGTTCTATACCTTGAATACTTACGTGCTTTCCAGGAGATGTATCTGCCTTTTGTATATCTCTAAGTAATGCTGGTGCTAATATTCTAGAAATTAAACTCGATTTCCCGCTTCCTGAAACTCCTGTTACTGAAACCATACAACCTAATGGTATGCATACTGTTATGTCTTTTAGGTTGTTTTCATTTGCACCTAGTACAATCAAATACTTTCCATTTGGTTCAACCCTTGTTGTAGGTATAGGTATTTGTTTAAACCCTGACAAATATTGCCCTGTAGTACTTTTTTTACATTTCATTACCTTTTCTGGTGGGCCTGCGACTACTATTTCTCCACCATTTCTACCCGCTCCTGGTCCAATGTCGATCAAATAATCTGCTTGATGTAATGTTTCTTCATCATGTTCTACAACAATCAATGTGTTTCCTAAATCAACTAATTCCCTTAATGTTGAAATTAATTTTGCATTATCTCTTTGATGTAATCCTATTGAAGGTTCATCTAAAACATACATTACTCCTGTCAACTTACTTCCAATTTGAGTAGCTAACCTTATTCTTTGACTTTCTCCTCCAGATAATGTATTTGCTTTACGATTTAATGTCAAATACCCTAACCCTACATCATTCAAAAATTTTAATCTACTCTGGATTTCAAGTAATGCATCTTTAGCAATATGAAGTTCTCTTTCCGATAATGTTTCGGAATCTATCCAGTTGGAAATTATTTTTTGTGCATTAAGAATGGTGGCAGTAGATAATTGAGGCAACGTTGTTCCTCCAATAGTAACCAATCTTGCAGGTTTATTCAATTGTTCTCCCATACATCCTTCACATGGATGATCCACCATAAATGAAGAAATCCTATTTCTAGTTCCTTCATAATCCGTTTCCCTATACAATCTATCTAATCTTGAAAGTACTCCTTCCCATGGTTTTCTCATAGTATAATTTGATCTTCCTTTTCTACCTTCAATATTAAAATCAATATTTTCTGAACCTGTTCCGTTTAAAATCAAATCTCTTCCTGTTTCATCCCATTCTTTGAAAGGAATTGTTGGATCGTACCCGTAATGTATTGCTGTTTGAGCCATGATTGCACGATACCATCCTGCAGACATTGAGCGTTGAAGCGGCCGAATACACCCATCCACAATACTCAAATTTTCATCTATAATTAGATCCAATGAAAGTTGTTTTTGTACACCAAGCCCTTGACAATCTGGACATGCACCCAATGGAGAATTAAATGAGAAAATCCTAGGGCTCATTTCGGATAAAAAGGCTCCATGATCCGGGCAAGCAAACTCTTCACTATATGTTGTTACTTCATTAGATTCTGAATTAATGTCCTCAACACCAACACTTCCCCCACCAAATTTTAATGCGGTCTCTACTGCTTCTGTTAATCTTTGTTTGTTTTCATTTTTTAATTTGATTCTATCAATTCTAATATCAATGTCATGCCTGAGATTCTTTTCCAACTCTGGAGGATTCTCAAAAGAAACTTCTCTACCATTCACCTTACCATCAAGAAATCCATTTTCAACCATTTGACGAAATAAATCTGAATGGGTGCCCTTTCTATTTCTTATTGCTGGACTCCAAATAGCTATTGGTTTACCATCATAACGCCATAAAATATCATCTACAATTTCCTGAACTGTTTGAATTGATACTTCTTTTCCACATTCTGGACAATGAGGGGTGCCTATCCTAGCCCAAATCAATCTAAGATAGTCCATTATTTCTGTAACTGTTGAAACTGTGGAACGTGGATTATGTGATCCTTGCTTTTGATCAATACTAATTGCTGGGGATAAGCCTTCAATACTATCACAATCTGCTTTTTTCATCTGTCCTAAAAACTGTCTAGCATAAGAGCTTAGAGATTCTACATATCTTCGCTGACCTTCTGCATATAATGTATCAAAAGCCAAACTTGATTTCCCACTTCCCGAAACTCCAGAAATTACTACAAATTTCCCGCGGGGAATTTCGACATCAATATTCTTCAAATTATGTGTACGTGCACCTTTGATGATTATTACTTTCTCATCCGACTTTGGCTTAGGCGACATGCTAACAGAATGCTGTGAAAGGCAGTGGTTCTTGAAGTAATGTCTTTAATAATTAAACTAATTTGACATTTAAAAGATTTTTATTTTGTGTTTAAAAATTATTTATTTGCTATGCCCCACTACCTTCCCCACAAAAAAAAGAAGGTAGTGAGACATGCATTTAGGTGTTATTAGACTAACGAAATGTTGTCTAATTATGCTGAAGCGGTTTCCACTCTATTTGTCATTTCAG